>DPMS01000806.1 GCA_003541285.1 Actinomycetota bacterium | reverse complement strand
ACGCGCGCGAGATGGGTGGGCGGGTCAAGCCCGCCCATGACGGTTATGGGGTGCCTGCGGGCGCCAGTCCGGTCCCGCTTGTCCCGCTCACCTCATAGGCGTGCCAGATTGCGGTCGTGAACAAAGCCACAGCCGTGATCTGGTGCAGCGCCGCCAGCGGAATCGGAACCTGATTCAAGAGTGTCAGGATGCTGAGTGTGATCTGCAAAATCACAAATCCCAGAAGCGCGTGCGCCGTGATCTTCTGCGCGCCCTTCAAGCTGCGCGCCATCCAGAACAGCGCCACCGCGCCGCCCGGCGCCAGTGCCGCATACACCCGGTCCCGGCCCCGCTCCGGGTCGATCCAGTGCCAGGCCTGCGCCGCGTACGCCAGGCCGAAGCGCCGGTCGCCGGGCTGCCACTCCTCGAAGCGACCGACCTCCACCCGCACCTCCGGCAGCCCGGCCGCGAGGACAAGGAGACGGTCGCGTCCGGATGCCGCGCGGCCGCGGTCGGCGGGTTCACCGCACCGTTGGGGATCGGCACCGACACCGGCGGGTCGATCCGCCAGCCGGCCGCGGTCTGCGGGCTGGTCGGGGTCAAGCCGACCTACGGCGGCTCGTCCCGGTACGGGCTGGTCGCCTTCGCCTCCTCGCTGGACACGCCGGGCCCGCTCGCCCGCAATGTCCTCGACGCGGCGCTCCTGCATGAGGCCATGTCCGGGCACGACCCCCGGGACGCGACGTCGGTGGACGCGCCGGTGCCGCCGGTGGTGGCGGCCGCCCGGCAGGCGGACGTGAGCGGGATGACCATCGGCGTGGTCCCCGAACTGTCCGGCGAGGGCTACCAGAGCGGGGTACTGGCCCGGTTCACCGAGGCGGTGGAACTGCTGGAGTCGCTGGGTGCGAAGGTGGTTGAGGTCTCCTGCCCGCACTTCAGCTACGCCCTGCCCGCCTACTACCTGATCGCGCCCAGCGAGTGCTCGTCCAACCTGGCCAGGTTCGACGCGATGCGCTACGGCCTGCGGGCCGGGGACGACGGCACCCGCAGCGCGGACGAGGTGATGTCGCTCACCCGGGCACAGGGGTTCGGCGCCGAGGTCAAACGCCGGATCATGCTGGGCACCTACGCCCTGTCCAGCGGCTACTACGACGCTTACTACGGCAAGGCACAGCAGGTCCGCACCTTGATCATCAGGGACTTCGAGGCCGCCTTCGAGCAGGTGGACGTGCTTGTGTCACCGACCACCCCGACCACGGCCTTCCCGATCGGGGAACGGGTGGACGACCCGATCGCGATGTACCTCGCCGACCTGTGCACGATCCCCTCGGACCTGGCCGGGAACGCCGCGCTGTCGGTGCCGTGCGGGCTGGCGCCCGAGGACGGGCTGCCGGTGGGGCTCCAGGTCATGGCGCCGGTGCTCGCCGACGACCGCCTCTACCGGGTCGGCGCCGCGGTGGAGGCGGCACTGGACAGCCGCCGCGGTCATCGGTTGCTGGACGATGCGAAAGGGCTGGCCTGATGAGCGGGCGGGCAGGGGCGGGACTCGTCCCCTTCGATGAGGCGCTGACCCGGTACGAGCCGGTCATCGGCCTGGAGACGCACGTCGAACTGGGCACGGCCACGAAGATGTTCTGCGGCTGCCCGGCCCAGTTCGGGGGCGAGCCCAACACCTTTGTCTGCCCGGTCTGCCTGGGCCTGCCCGGCGCGCTGCCGGTGGCCAGCAGGGCCGCCATCGAGTACACGATCCGGATCGGGCTGGCGCTGAACTGCACCATCGCGGACTGGTGCCGGTTCGCCCGGAAGAACTACTTCTACCCGGACATGCCGAAGAACTTCCAGATCTCCCAGTACGACGAGCCGCTGTGCACCGACGGCTGGCTGGACGTGACAGTGGAGCCGGAGGGGGGCGGGGAGCCCCGCCAGGTCCGGGTGGGCATCGAAAGGGTCCACCTGGAGGAGGACACCGGCAAGTCGCTGCACATAGGCGGTGCCACCGGGCGGATCCATGGCGCGGACTACTCGCTGGTGGACTACAACCGGGCCGGTATCCCGCTGGTGGAGATCGTGACCAAGCCGGTGGACGGCACCGGTGCGCTGGCGCCGGTGGTCGCCCGTGCCTATGTGACCGAACTGCGTGACCTGCTGCGGGCGCTGGCTGTCTCCGATGTGCGGATGGAGGAGGGGTCGCTGCGCTGCGACGTCAACACCTCGCTGTCGGCCACGGGGTCCGGGCGCTGGGGGACCAGGACCGAGACCAAGAACGTCAACTCGCTGCGCTCGGTCGAGCGTGCGGTGCGGTTCGAGATCGAGCGGCAGGCGGCGGTGCTCGACGAGGGCGGCCGGGTGGTGCAGGAAACCCGCCACTTCCACGAGGACACCGGCGCGACCACGGCCGGGCGCAGCAAGGAAGAGGCGCAGGACTACCGGTACTTCCCTGAGCCGGACCTGGTGCCGGTGGCGCCCTCGCGGGAGTGGGTGGAGCAGATCAGGGCGTCCCTGCCCGAATTGCCCGCCGCCCGGCGGGCGCGGCTGAAGGCCGAGTGGGGCCTGTCCGACCACGAGTTCTCCATGATCCAGAACGCAGGCGCGGTGGATCTGGTAGCTGCGACGGTGACGGCTGGTGCGGGGCCGGCCGAGGCGCGCAAGTGGTGGCTGGGCGAACTGGCCCGCGAGGCGAACCAGTCGGGCAGGGAGCTCGCTGACCTGCCGATCACTCCCGCCGATGTGGCCCGGATCGCGGCCCTGGTGGCGGCCGGCGCGCTCAACGACAAGCTCGCCCGGCAGGTTATCGAGGGCGTGCTGGCGGGCGAGGGCACGCCCGATGAGGTGGTGGCCGGCCGTGGGCTGGCGATCGTCCGCGACGAGGCCGCGCTGACGGCGGCGGTGGACGAGGCGATCGCAGCCAACCCGGAGGTGGCGGAAAAGATCCGGGCCGGCAAGGTCGCCGCCGCCGGGGCACTGGTCGGTGCGGTCATGAAGGCCACCCGCGGCCAGGCCGACGCGGGCCGCGCCCGCGAACTGATCCTGGCCCGCCTCGGGCAGTCCTGAGTACGTCCCGGCCGGCCGGCGCCTGCCGCTGCGGGGCAGATCGTGCCCTGGCAGCCCCGGGCTGACGATCCACCCCCCACCGGCACTAACGGTAATATTGTGATTACTGTGAGCGCCGGGCAGGTTGTTCGGGGGAAGGCAGCATAGGCGTGCCCAGGGTGCGGGGTCCTCTGTCCACGGCGATCGGCCCTGACCTCACGCGGGATCGTCAACCGGGCCAGGCATGCCGCCTGACGGGATCTGCGTGATCACGGGACCTCGCCTGGAGGAGGGGCTCGTAACCTGATGACCCGTCACCGGCCCGGCCGATGGAGACTGGTGGCCAGGCGGGACCTGGCAGCCGTGCCGCCGTCGGTGTGGGCCGGGATCTTCGCCCTGGACCTCTGGGGCTGGTTGCCATCACCGCACAGGTCATCAGCCTGGCCAGTAACGGATCCCAGGCGTGGGCCAGCCATCTGGCGTGGGTCCTGGCGGGCCTGGCGGCATGCGTGGGGACGGCTGCCGCCGGGATCCGGATCCGCGGGAACCCGGTCATCCGGCAGACCCGGCTGCTGTACGCCCTCGGGGCCGGCTGCTGGACCCTCGGCGCGCTGATCAGGGCCGGCGTCCCGGCGGGGCAGGAAAGCATCGCGGCCGGCGTCTTCTTCCTCTGCTTTCCCGTGTGCTGCATCACGACGTATGCCCGCCGGGTCCCCGGGCGCTCCCTGTTCGGGGTGTTCCTGCTGGATGCACCGGGCTGGACACCGATCTCCGGCACTTCGCGGAGGTCATCGGCCGGAACGCGCATCGCCTCCTGAACCTGGTCGGGGACCTGCTGTTCGTGTCCCGGATTCAGTCGGGCAAGATGGCGATGGATTTCAGCGAGACCGACCTTGCCGA
>DPMS01000847.1 GCA_003541285.1 Actinomycetota bacterium | reverse complement strand
GGTCTCCCCGGATACAGACCGGTTTTGTATACGACACGATCAGGCTGCCACGCGGGCTCATGCTGACTGTCTGAAATGTCGGATACGACTGATCCAGTGGTGAATCTGGTAACACCATCGGGACCGCGTGGTCAGCGCCTCGCCATGACTTTGCGGGTAGTGTCTGTGGGTAACGGGGGCTTGACAGGGGGCACAGAGTCTCTGTGACAATACGGGGCAATGTTCTTACCCTTCGCTACTATGTCTATACCGAGATCCCCGATCCCGCTGAGGAGGAGTTGATGGGCCCCGGCCTCAGCGAACGTGTGCGTGAGCGCGTGGTGGCCATACGGGCGTGGCCGCTGTGGGAACTGCCGCTGTGGCTGAAGGCATATATTGTCGCGATTGTCACGGTCAACTTCGCCCTCGTTGGCCTTGCCTCCCAGGCCGGGCTGGGCTCGAGCCGCCAGCTGCTCTTGCTGGCGGCTCTCGTTGCCTGTGACGCCGCCACGGTGGAGCTGACTAGGCGGGCCGGTGAGAACGTAGTAGTTGCCAAGGACGTTCACGGCGTATGGGAACTCCCCGTGGCGATCCTTCTTCCCCCCATGTATGCCCTGCTGGTGCCGATCCTGCGGTTCACCCTGACCCAGTGGCGGGTCAAGCGTGTGTGCCTGCACCGGCGAGTCTTCACAGCGGCGGTCGTCGGGCTTTCTTACGGAGCCGCCTCGCTCGCTTTCCACGAGATCACTGGCAGCCCGCTGGGATTGACTCTCACTCCTGGGGATCACGCATCCACCTGGATCCTCGCCGTGGCGGTTGCCGGGATACTGCAGTGGGGGATCAATACCGGGCTGCTGTTGCCGGCGATCAAGGCATCTGATCCCACCATGCGGCTGCGCGATGTGGTTATGGCCCGCGAGGCCATACAGAACGATGTCGCTGAATTGTGCGTGGCGGTCCTGGTCACGTTCGCGCTTGCTGTCAGCCCCTTCACCATGATATTCGCCGTGCCGTTCGTCACGCTGCTGCAACGTTCCTTCCGGCACGCTCAGCTCGTAAACGCGTCCCGCATCGATTCCAAGACCGGACTGCTCAACGCGGGCACCTGGGAGCGCGAGGCTACGGCGGAGGTGGCCCGGGCGGTGCGTACCCGAACCCCGCTGGCACTGGCGCTGGTCGATATCGATCACTTCAAGGCGGTAAACGACGTTCATGGCCACTTGGCCGGTGACAAGGCCCTTCGTTGCATTGCCCGTACTTTCAGGATATTCCTGCGGGATTACGACCTGGTAGGCCGTTTCGGCGGCGAGGAGTTCGCGCTGCTGCTTCCTCATACGAAAGCCGTGGATGCATACGGCATCGCCGAGCGTATTCGTGAGCATATTGCCGCTATGCCTATCGATATCGATGGTGTGCCGGGTACGGGACCAGTCCGGGTGACGGTGTCCATGGGGGTAGCTGCGCTTGGCGTCCAGTGGGACGCCAGCACCAGCAACCAGCTCACAGACCTTGTCGCCGCCGCCGACCGCGCGCTCTACCAGGCCAAGCGGGCCGGCCGTGATCAGGTCTGTGTGGTCACCGATACCGCTGTGATCAGCTCGCCGGAGCAGGCCAGCAGGTTCGAGCCAGCCTGAGTTCCGGGCAGGCCTAAGGTTCAGGGCGAGGCGGAGCCGGATGCGGCCGGCATCTGCAGCACCGCCACGATCTGTGTCCCGCCCTTCTGGCAGGTGGACGTCTGCCCGGTGGCCAGCACTTCGGGGGTGGTGAAGCCACGGCATACCCAGCCCCGCACCTTGGCCGGGGCGCCGCCCCCGTTGCCGGGCACCTTGCCGGAGGCAAGCGCGCGGGCATAGTCGCGTTCCACAGCCAGCGCGTCCGGGCACGCCACTGAGCCCTGCTCGACCTCGATCTGGACCGGGACGCCAGCGGCGGTGTGGGCAATCCCACACCGGGCAAGCGGAGAGTGGGCCGCCGTGCCGGCAGCGCTCTGCGTCCCGGGCCCGCTGGGCTTCGCCCCGCCACCGGCACTGCAGCCGGCCGTCACTGCGAGGGCGAGCACCGCAAAGGCGAACGCGGCAACGGGCCACGAGGAGCGACCAGGCATGGGGGTTCTCCTTTCCGCGTCCCTCATCATGCCCTGTGTCGCGTTGCCATGCCACGGCGATCCGCCGAGTCCGGACGTGCCCCCGAGATGCGTCCGGACCGGACCTCTCACCGTCCTCGTGCGCCCGCGCCGCGTCCGCATTACCGGCCGTAGCCGGACGTTGGGTGTGTGGCCCTGCCCCTTCGCACTTCACGCAAACCTGTTTGCATAAACAATCAGCACCATGCATACTTTTCCGAGACCGGGACGTGCCTGGTGATGGGCCTGTGATGGGCCTGGGGGAGGGAGCATGGGAGTCCGGGTGGCTGTCGCGGGGGCCAGTGGGTACGCGGGGGGCGAACTGCTGCGCCTCATCGTGTCCCACCCCGACCTCGAACTCGGCCCGGTGACCGCGGGTGCCAGCGCGGGTGCGGCGGTCGCGGATGTTCATCCCCAGCTGCCGTCCCTGGCCGGCCGTACCTTCGAGCGGGCCGCCCCGGACGTGCTCTCGGCTGCCGACCTTGTCTTCCTGGCACTGCCGCACGAGGAGTCGGCTGCCATGGCCGCCCGCCTGCCCGGGCAGGTGGCGATCGTGGATCTCAGCGCGAGCTTCCGGCTCGGCGACCCGCAGGCATGGGCCACCTATTACGGGACAGGTCATGCCGGACGCTGGACCTATGGCCTGCCGGAACTGCCCGGCGCCAGGGACGGGATCAGGCTGGCGCGGCGGGTGGCCTCGCCCGGCTGCTACGCCACCGCGGCGATCCTGGCACTGGCCCCGCTGGTCGCGGCCGGCCTGGTGGAACCGCAGGACCTGGTGGTCGTCGCGGCATCCGGCACATCCGGCGCAGGCCGGTCACCATCGGCAGCGCTGCTCGGCAGCGAGGTGATGGGTGCGGTCTCCGCCTACAAGGCAGGCGGCGTGCACCGGCACACCCCGGAAATCGAGCAGGCGCTGGGCGAGGTCGCCAGCAGCCGGCCCACCGTGTCCTTCACGCCCACCCTGGCGCCCATGCCCCGCGGCATCCTGGCGACCTGCACCGCCCGCCTGGCCAGCCCCCAGACCGGTACCCAGGCGCTGCGGGACGCGCTGGCCCGCGCCTACGGGGAGGAGCCGTTCGTCCACGTGCTGCCGGAGGGGCGCTGGCCGACCACAGCCGCGACGGCCGGCTCGAACGCTGCGCACCTGCAGGCGGCCGCGGACGCCCACGCCGGGCGCGCGGTCGTGATCGCCGCCCTCGACAACCTGGTCAAGGGCGCGGCCGGGCAGGCCATCCAGGCCGCCAACCTCATGCTCGGCCTGCCGGAGACGGCCGGCCTGACCGCGAACGGAGTCGCGCCGTGACTGTGGCCATCACCCCCCTCACGCCCGCCGGCATCGGCAGCCAGCCGGGGGGTGCACAGGTATGAGCGTGACCGCACCGCTGGGATTCCGGGCGGCCGGCGTGGCAGCCGGCCTCAAGACATCCGGCGCCCGGGACGTCGCCGTGGTCATCAACGACGGGCCGTCCCGCGCCGCCGCCGCCGTGTTCACCACCAACCGCGTGAAGGCCGCGCCGGTGCTGTGGACGGAGCAGGTCGTGGGCGGCGGCCGGGTCCGGGCCGTGCTGCTCAACTCCGGCGGGGCCAATGCCTGCACCGGCCCGCTCGGTTTCACCGACACCCACCTCAGCGCCGAACGCCTCGCGGTGGCGCTGGCCGATTCCGCGGGCGAGATAGCCATCTGCTCGACCGGGCTGATCGGTGAGCGGCTGCCCATGGACGTTCTCCTGCCCGGCATCGACACGGCGGTCGCCAGGGCTTCGCGCGCAGGTGGTACCACGGCCGCGGACGCGATCAGGACCACCGACACCGTGGCCAAGATCGCCTTTCAGCGTGCCGACGGCTACACCATCGGCGGCATGGCCAAGGGCGCGGGCATGCTCGCGCCCGCGCTGGCCACCATGCTCTGCGTGCTCACCACCGACGCGGACCTGGACCCGGCCGGCCTGGACGCGGCGCTGCGGGCGGCGACCCGCGTCACCTTCGACCGGCTCGACACCGACGGCTGCATGTCCACCAACGACACAGTGCTGCTGCTGGCCAGCGGCGCTTCCGGCGCCCGGCCCAGCCAGGCTGACTTCGCCCGCGTGCTGACCGGAGTCTGCGCCGACCTCGCCCGCCAACTGCAGGCCGACGCCGAGGGCGCCAGCAAGGCGATCGCGATCGAGGTGATCGGCGCGGCCAGCGAGGACGACGCGGTGACGGCCGGCCGGTCGGTGGCCCGCTCCGCCCTGGTCAAATGCGCCATCGCCGGGGAAGACCCGAACTGGGGGCGGGTACTGGCGGCCGTGGGCACCACCGACGCCGAGTTCGACCCCGGACGGCTCAGTGTGGCGATCAACGGCGTCTGGGTCTGCCGCAACGGCAGTGCCGGGGACGACAGAGCCAAGGTGGACCTGCGGCCCAAAGAGGTGACGATCACCGTCGACCTGTCCGCCGGGCCGCACGCCGCCACCATCCGCACCACCGACCTGACGGTCGCGTATGTGCACGAGAACTCGGCCTACTCGACATGACCGAACCCTCCGCACCGACCCTGGGGACATGGCCGCCCACTGTCCCGGCTGCCGGGCAGCGCAGTGACCCGGCTGCCGGGCAGCGCAGTGACGCGGCAGCGGCGCTGGCCAAAGCGGCGACCCTGATCGAGGCACTGCCCTGGCTGGACCGTTTCCACGGGCAGACCGTGGTGATCAAATACGGCGGCCACGCCATGACCGACGAGGCGCTGCGGCTCGCCTTCGCCCAGGACGTGGTGTTCCTGCGCTACGCCGGGCTGCGCCCGGTGGTGGTGCACGGGGGCGGGCCGCAGATCTCCGCCCACCTGGAGCGGCTCGGGGTGGCCAGCACGTTCACCGGCGGGCTGCGGGTCACCACGCCGGAGACGATGAACGTGGTCCGGATGGTGCTGACCGGGCAGGTCAACCGGGACGTGGTCGGGCTCATCAACCGGCACGGCCCGTTTGCGGTGGGCATGTCCGGGGAGGACGCCAACCTGTTCACCGCCAGCCGCCGCGGTGCGCTGGTGGACGGCGAGTTCGTCGACATCGGCCTGGTCGGCGAGATCGACACCGTGGACCCGGCGGCGCTGCGGGTCCTGCTCGCCGACGGCCGGGTGCCGGTGGTGTCCAGCGTCGCCCGCGGCGCCGGGGGCGAGATCTACAACGTCAACGCGGACACCGCCGCCGCCGCCCTGGCGGTGGCGCTCGGTGCCGCCAAACTGGTGGTCCTGACCGACGTGGAAGGCCTGTACGCGGACTGGCCGGCCGCGGATCAGGCAGAGCCCAGCGAGGTGATCAGCATGCTCACGGCGGCCGACCTGGAGCGGCTGCTGCCCAGCCTGAGCGCGGGCATGATCCCCAAGATGGAGGCCTGCGTGCGCGCGGTGCGCGGCGGTGTTCCGCAGGCCCACGTGCTCGATGGCCGCCTGCCGCACTCGGTCCTGCTGGAGATCTTCACCGACTC
>DPMS01000023.1 GCA_003541285.1 Actinomycetota bacterium | reverse complement strand
GTTCAGGCAGTATAGCTTTAGCCATATCACGCGGGTCTTCTCAGCGCGCCGTCCGTACGCGTCGGCACGGCCGCTGGTTTCCTGGCATGCTATTGTCCCCTTCACCTTTCGGATCTTGAGTAAGCCATCAGACCCAGGAATATCCTCCAAATTCCTCCCGGCTAAGCCGGGAATACACCAGGACGCCTCGCGGCGCAGCCAGATCCGCCAGTAATCGGAGGTGCTCTCCAGCCCCAGCCGCTCGATGCCCGCCCCGGCCAGCCCGGCCATCAGCGCCACGATGCTGGCGTACCGGGCGTCCACCTGCCAGGTCCGCTGGACCCGCCGGCCACCCCCGGACTCGCGCGGCACCCGGGTGCACACCATCCCCGGGCCCTTGGCCACGTCGATCGCCGCCGCCCGGGCGATCACCTCCGCCGCCTCGTCCAGGACCCTGGCCGCGCCGCTGCCCGGGTGCTGGGGGCAGGCGGCGCGGCCAGGGTCAGATGCTCCACAGGGCTTGGGTCGGAGACATACGGGCGGCGCGCAGCGCGGGCATCAGCCCGGAGATGGCGCCGATCGCGATGGCGGCGCCGATGCCGCCCGCCCAGGCTTCGGCGGGGATAACGGTGGCCTCTGCCTTGATGTAGGTGTAGATCGCGACGGCCGCCGCGCCGACGCCCACGCCTATCGCGCCGCCGATCAGGGAGAGCAGGATGGCCTCGGACAGGAACTGCATCCGGATGTGACCCCGGGTTGCGCCCAGCGCGCGGCGCAGCCCGATCTCTGAACGGCGTTCCAGCACCGAGATGACCATGATGTTGGCGACGCCGATGGCGCCGACGAGCAGGGCCACGGCGCCGAGGCCGAGGAACAGGCCGTTGAGCGCGCTTTGCGTCGCGGCCCGGGCGAGCAGCGCCTCCGACGGCTGGCTCACCGAGACCTGGCTGGGCTCCTCGGGGTTCGCGGCCATGGCCAGCAGCGGCTGCACCGCCGCGGTCTGGTCGACCTGGGTGCGGACGTAGATCGTCGATGGGTGCCCGTCGAAGTCCAGGTAGGTTTCCGCCGCCGGGAAGCCGACCAGGACCGAGGTGTCGATGTCCGGGGCGTATACGGCCTGGTTGAGGATGCCCACGACGTAGAACCACTGGTTGCCGAGCCAGACGCGCTCCCCGTTGAAGACCCGGTCGATGCCGAGCCGCTGGGCGGCGAGCGCCCCGAGCACGACGTCCGGCTCCCGTTCGGTGGCCGCGTTGAGGAACTGCCCCTGGGCCAGCGTGTCGCGGATGTCCGGCAGCAGCCCCAGGCTCGTCGCCTGCACGGTCAGCGCATTGGTGTCGATCGGGGGGATCAGCGGGCTGCGGTAGGTGCCGATGTTGTTCACCTGCCCGGTGTACTGGACCGCGGTGACCCCCGAGATGTGCCGGACGATGGCCGGCGCCTGGGTGGGAAGCTCGGCCGGCTGGCCGAACAGGGTCTGCCCGTTGCTGACCGTCAGCATGTTGGTGCCCAGGCTGTCGATCTCGGCCAGCAGCCCCGACTCCGCGGACTGGGACAGGCCCAGCACGGCCACGATGGCGGCGACCCCGATGGCGATGCCCAGGGCGGACAGCGCGGCCCGCAGCTTGCGGGTGCGCAGCCCGGCGCTGGACAGCCGCAGCAGGTCGGACAGGAACAGCTGGCGGGAGGAGTGGTTCAGCTCGCGGGAGGGATCCGCCATCAGGGTGGTCATGGGTGCTCCGCTGGCTGGACGATGGGCGGGCCCGCAGCGAGGCTGTCGGCGACGCCGGCGCCCTCGCCGCGGGTGTCGGCGACGATGCGCCCGTCGAGCACCTCGATGCGCCGGGGCATGCGGCGGGCGATGCTGATGTCGTGGGTGATCAGCACGATCGTGGAGCCCCGCTGCTGCAGGGCTTCGAACAGGGCCAGGATCGACTGGCCGGTGGACTGGTCGAGGTTGCCGGTGGGCTCGTCGGCCAGGATGATGGCGGGCTCTCCGGCCAGCGCCCGGGCGATGGCCACCCGCTGCCGCTGGCCGCCGGACAGCTGGGTGGGCCGGGCGCCCGCCCGGCCCGCCAGGCCGACGGCTGACAGCGCGTCGAGGGCAAGTTCCCGGCGCCGGGCCAGCCTGACGCCGGCGTACATCAGCCCGTCAGTCACGTTGTCCAGCAGCGACTTGTGCTCAGCCAGGAAGAACTGCTGGAAGACGAAGCCGATGCGGCTCGCCCGCAGGAAGGCGACCTCGCGGTCGGTCAGCTCGGCCACGTCGGTCCCGGCTATCCGCACCGTGCCGGAGGTGGGCTTGTCCAGTGTGCCCATCAGGTGCAGCAGCGTGGTCTTGCCGGAACCCGACGGGCCGACGATGGCCGCAAGCTCACCCCGGGCCACGGTGAAGCTCACGCCGCGCAGCGCCATGACCGGAGGCTGGCTCGGGTACGTCTTCGTCACCGAGTCGACTTCCAGCACAGCGGGCGCCGCGGGGATGCCATTGGCGATGCCGTCGATACTCATATCTTCGGGACCACCACCTGCTGGCCGGCCGCCAGTCCCTTGCCCGTGACCTGCACCAGGCCCTGGGCGTCGTCGAAGAGCCCCAGCGTCACCGGCACGATGCGCCGGGCGCCGCCGGATCCCGCGACCTCCACCCCGTAGCCGGACGGCGTCGAGACGAGGGCGTCGATCGGCACCGCGAGGACGTTGCTGACGGTCTGGGCCGTGATGTTGACGGTGATCGGCGCCTGGTCCAGGTTGCCGGCCGCCGACGGGTGGCCGAGCCGGATGTCCACGTTCACGGTCGCGGACGAAGAACCCGAGCCGCCCGAGCTGGAGCCGCTGCTGGAACCGCTCGGCCCGGAGCCGCTGCTGCCCGGGGAGGAGTTGCTGGCCGTGGTCCCGATGGAGGTCACCACGCCCGGCGTGGTCTGGTTGTCCGGCAGGGTGATGCTGACCTTCGCGCCCACGCTCACGTTGGGCAGCTCGGTCGGGTCGACCTGGGCGACGGCCTGCCGGGTGCCGGAGGTCCCGGTCAGCACCGGCGTGCCCGGCTGAACCGGGGCGCCGAGCGTCGCCGTGACATTGCCGACCCGCACCGCGGAGGGCTCGAACACCGCCTCGCCTAGCGGGAGCGTGCCGGACTGGGTCAGGCCGTGGTCGGACTGCAGCTTCTCCAGCGCGATGGCTGTCTCGCTGCTGAAGTAGTCGGACGTCGGGTCGAGGTCGGACTTGGACGCGTACCCCAGCGCCACCAGGTCGTGGTTGAGCTG
>DPMS01000024.1 GCA_003541285.1 Actinomycetota bacterium | reverse complement strand
GCCGACCCCGACCCCGACCACAAGCAGCCCAACTCCGGCCGGAGTCGGGGTGACCTTGCCGCCAGGTATGTTGCCGCCGGGCACCCTGCCACCGGGAGTGCTTCCGTCCGCCTCCCTGCCGGCCCTGCCAGATCCCGCAACCAGCCTGGGCGTGACCTTCCCGAACGCCTCGCCCACGCCTAACCCCCTGCCTGCGCCGTCTGCCCACCCCATCCGGGTGGCGGACGTGTCGGCCCAGTTCCCGCTCGACACGCCCCTGATTGGCGGGCAGATCGTCGGCCTGGCGGTGCTGGCCANNCGCCTCTCGTTGCGCAAGCAGCGACCGCAGCACGGCAAGGACCCCACCTGACGCGCACCTGACGGCGACGCATCCAGCCGCCTCACCACCGCCGAACCCGTCACCAATGCCCGCGTTCCGGTCAGTGGCCATACGGTGGGCTATTTCGCCGGGCGCTCCACGTGGGGGCGGATTGCCAGCATCCGCGCTGCCAGTTGCGCCGTGCCCATGGTGGGCGAGGCAAGGACACCGAAGGTGTCGTTATCGGCCCAGATGCACATCGCAACGCTCGCCGCGGCGTTGGCGTCCGCGCTGACACAGGCGGCCTGGCCGCCCATGCTGCCCGCACTGGTGCTCCGGGCGCCCTTGAACTCGTTGGTGAAGCTGGCGATGAAGCCACTGGGCGAGACTCCGGACAGGTTCCCGCCGATGAACAAGATCGGGCCGAGGCTGCCGGCCACGCCCGCGTTGTCTTGATACACCGCGTACGCGACGTGGCTGACCTCCCCTCCGCTCTTGGCGGTCACCTGCTGCTGCAGATCTTGCGCGTTCATCTGCTGTTCAAGCTGGGGCCTGCGGACGTAGGCGCCGATCTTGTTGGGTGTCACGAGTACATGCCCTGGGCTGCCGCCACCCAGCACGAACAAGCCCACCACGGCCACCACGGCGATCACCACGAGACCCACGACCCCGGCCCACAGCCACACTCGCGACCGGCTCCGGATCGCACGCGGGCTCCGGCCGGAAGCTGCTGTGCGACTGCCCTGCCTGCTCCGGCCGGACGAGGCCGTGCCGGCGCTGGGCCCGTTCCGGCCGGCCGCCTCTGATTGGGACCGGCCGTAGCCGGGGGCGTCCGGATCTGCCCGGCCGGGGACCCGCTGGGGCTGGCGCTCACGGTCGGCAGCAGGCCCCTGCCGCCTGCCGCTCCGCCCGCCGTTGCTCCGGCCGTCCTCTGGCCCTCCGGCGCCGGGCCGCCCATAATCCTGCCCTGCCCGTTGGCCGGCTGTCACCGCCGACGAAGTCGGCGGCATGGTGCGCGGGTCCCGCCCCGGCACGGCACCGCGCGGGTCCCGCCCCGGCAGCGCGCGCGGGCCAAACCGCGCGTCCGAACCTGGATCGGTCCGCGGCCCCGGTCCAGGACGGGTTCGCTGATCGGGCCGCATGCCTGCCTGCGGCCCTGATCCTGGCCGCTGGCCCGGTATTNNCCCCGACCCTGGCCGCTGGCCTGGCGCTGGGCGCTGGCCTGGCGCTGGGCGCTGGCCGACCCGAGGATCTGATCGCGGGCCGAACCTCCCGTCGGGGGAGGCACGCCCCGGCGAATCCCGCGGGTCAGGCGGGTATGCCTGCTGCCGATCCAGCCGGGAGCCGGTCCCCGACCCCGGCGGGAGGGCCGGGCGCGAGCGCGGCCGTGGGTCCGGCTGCCGGGGATCCGCCGGCGGGCGCAGGCGCGGGTCAGTCACTCGTGGGTCTGCCGGGGAACGCAAGCGCGGATCGGACCGCCGGGGATCCGCCGACGGGCGCAGGCGCGGGTCAGTCACTCGTGGGTCTGCCGGGGAACGCAAGCGCGGGTCCGACTGCCGGGGATTCACCGGCGGGCGCAGCCTGGGATCACTCCGCGGGTCGCGAGCACGCCTTGCGTCCGATCGCGAATCGGGCGGCAGCTCACGCCGTGGATCGCCGCGGGGGTCGGAGTCTGGCCGGTCGGAGGACGCACGCCGCCGCGGACTGGCGGGTTCCCGTCGACCTCCGTCTCGCATGCTCCCCCTCTTCGGGTCAGGCCAGAGCGAAATCACTACATCATGAGGCATCGGCACGACATGCCGCTACCTGGTCGGCTGTGGTCGGGACAACTGCCGCGGCGCGGCCCGGGCAACCACCGGCCCAGCCTCGCCACCAGCCNNCACCAGCCAGGCCCAGCCTCGGCATCTGCCGCAGGCCGGCGCGACTGCCGATATGGCGCCCAGTGACGCCCGTTCCCGGCCGGAGATGCCATAGCCTCTGGTGGGGAACGCACTGCAACCAGCACCGTTCGGCTGCCGGGCAATACCACGGGCAACACCCTTAGAGAGAGCCAGATGTCACAACGTCCCACATCACGCAATGCCCAGCAGAAGGTTACCGAGATGCGGCGCAAGCAGCGCACCCGGCAGCTGCAGTTGCGTGCCCTGGGCGTGGTGGCTGCGCTGGCTGTCGTCACCATCGTGGTACTGGCTGTGGTCGCGTTCACCGGCGGGCGCGCCAAAACGCAGGCAGGAATCCACGGTGCGGCCCAAGGGGCCACCGTGGACGGCATCCAGTGCCAGACCAGCGAGCAGGCCGCCTATCACATCCACGCGCACCTGGCGGTCTTCGTCTCGGGCGCGAGCCGCGCGGTCCCCGCCGGGGTCGGCATTCCCGGGCCGCAGCAGGTGGTCAGCGGCTTCGTGGAGGGCGGGAAGTGCCTGTACTGGCTGCACACCCATGACGCGACCGGGATCATCCACATCGAGTCTCCCGTCCAGCGGATCTACACCCTGGGGGAGTTCTTCGACATCTGGGGCCAGCCGCTGAGCAGCAGCCAGGTC
>DPMS01000786.1 GCA_003541285.1 Actinomycetota bacterium | reverse complement strand
GCGGCTTCGGCGGCTTCGGGCACTTCAGCCAGGCGTTCCAGCCGGGCATGACGAGCCGGATCATCGTTGCCATCGGCAGCATCATTGCCGGGACCGTGACGGCTCCCATCTTCGTCGGGGTCGCCGACCTGCTCTACGTCGACCTGCGGATGCGCCGGGAAGGCCTGGATCTGGTGCTGCAGACCGCCACCGGTGACGGCCAGCCCGCTGGGGACGAGTTCGCCACCGTGTGGCGGCCGTCCGGCCCCGCCGCGCCGGCACCCCCGGCTGGCCCGGGCCCGGCCGCCACCCCCGCACCACCGGCCGCGGGCGCCCCGCCAGCGTGGTGACCGCTGCCTGCGCCCCCACCGCCCGCGCCGCCCTCACCGTCCTCGCCGCGCCGGCCAGCGGTCGCCCGGGCATCGGCAGGCGCGCGGCACAGCAGCTCGCCCGCGAGGAGCTGTCCAAGCCGGTCTACCACCCCAGCACCTCGCTGACGCAGCGCATCATCGACGCCATCCTCCGGCTGCTGGCCAGGATCGTGCATGGAGCCAACCTGGTGGTGCCGGGAGGGTGGTGGGGCCTCGTCGCCCTGGCAGCTCTCCTGGTGATCGTGGTGGCCGGCCTGCGTGCCTGGCTGGGCCCGGTCGGCCGGACCCATCGCGGCCGCGGCGCGCTGACCCCGCACGGGACCGCCCGCACCGCCCGCGATCACCGCACTGAAGCAGAACGCCTGGCGGACGCAGGCGACTACGCGACCGCGATCCGCGAGTGCGTCCGGGCGATCGCGGCGGAACTGGATGAACGCGGCGTCCTGCCGCCGCGCACCGGCCGGACAGCCGATGAGTTCGCCGAAGAGGCGGGCCATGTTCTGCCCGTACACGCCCCGGGGCTGCGGGCTGCCGCCCGGCTGTTCGACGAGGTCTGTTACGGCCAGCGCCCGGGTACCAGAGAAGGCTACGAACGCCTGCGCGAACTCGGCAAGCAGGTCATGGCCAGTGCGCCGCGGGTGGGCCGGGCTGAAGTGGCGCCATCGGCGGTCCTGGCGGGGGGCCGGGCGTCATGACCGCCGGCGGGACCGGTGCCGCCAGCGACTGGCGCCGCTGGCGTGCGCCTGTCATCCTGGTGGGCCTCATCCTGGCCGGCGGCGTGGTGGTCGCCATGCTGCAGGCCAGGCCCGCCGTCACGGGCCCGCTCGACCCGCAGGACGTCAGCCCCGCTGGCACCCATGCCCTGGCAGCGCTCCTGGCCGGGCAGGGCAGGCCGGTGATCAGGGTCGTGACGGCCGGGCAGGCGCTGGCGCAGAGCCAGCGGCAGGGCACCGCCCTGGTCATCACCGATCCCGGCGCACTCGGGCCCACCTCACTCGCGATGCTCGCCACGAGCCCCGCCGACCTGCTGATCGTCTCGCCTGGCAGGAACGCACTCAACGCCCTGGCCCCCGGGGTCACGCTGGCAGCCCGGGCCAGTGCGCCGGTAGCCAGCCTCCCGCCGCGGTGCGGCCTGCCAGCCGCCCGGCTGGCAGGCCCGGCCGACATGGGCGGTGTCGCGCTGCGCACGACCGTGTGGGGGGCGTGGCGCTGCTACCGGGCGAGTCTCCTGCCAGCACGCCGTGGCGCCGCCGGGGCGGCGGAGCCGGGCAGCGCGTTCCTGGTGCGCATCCGAAGCGACGGGCGCGCCGTCACCGTCCTGGGCACTGCCGCCCCGCTCACCAACGCCGGCCTGGGCCGCAATGGCAATGCCGCACTCGCGCTTGACCTGCTCGGCACCGATTCCCGTGTCATCTGGCTGGTGCCTCCCCCGGCCACGGCGGGGGGGTCCTCTCCAGCCAGCCTGATCCCGGGCCCGGTCTACCTGGTGGTCGCCGAACTCGGGGTGGCGCTGGTGCTGGCCGCGTTCTGGCGGGGCCGCAGGTTCGGCCCGCTGGTCTTCGAGCCGATGCCGGTGGTGGTCCGGGCCTCCGAAACTGTGGCGGGCCACGGCCGGCTCTACCGCTCGCGCCGGGCCCGCGGCCGGGCAGCGGCGGCGCTGCGCACCGCCGCCCTGACGCGGATCACCGCCCGGATCGGGTTGCCGAAGGAGGCGTCGCCGGAGGCGACCTGCCAGGAACTGGCAAGCCGGACCGGGCGCGGCGTGAACGACCTGCACGCGATGCTGTACGGGCCGCCCCCCGGCGACGACGCCGCGCTCGTGACTCTCGCGACTGATCTTGACTCCCTGGAAGGACAGGTGCTCACCCAGTGACTGCCGAATTCCCGCCCGCTGCCGGGCTGGACCCGATGGAGCCGCTCGTGCCCCACGCCGCGGATGCGCCAGTGCCGCTGGCGGTACCAGACAAGGACCCACGGTCCAGCCTCGAAGCCGTGCGTGTGGAGGTTGGCAAGGCTGTCGTCGGCCAGGACTCCGTGATCACCGGGCTGGTGATCTGCCTGCTCTGCCGGGGCCACGTTCTGCTGGAAGGCGTGCCAGGGGTGGCCAAGACGCTGCTGGTCCGGTCCCTGGCCAGCGCGCTGTCCCTGCGCAGCACCCGGGTCCAGTTCACCGCCGACCTGATGCCCGGCGACGTGACCGGCTCGCTGATCTATGACGCGAAGACGGCGCTCTTCCAGTTCCGGGAGGGCCCGGTCTTCACCAACCTGCTGCTCGCCGACGAAGTCAACCGGACCCCGCCCAAGACGCAGGCGGCGCTGCTGGAGGCGATGGAGGAACGCCAGGTCTCGGTGGAAGGAACCCCGCGCCCGCTGCCTGAGCCGTTCCTGGTCGCAGCCACCCAGAACCCCATCGAATACGAGGGGACCTATCCCCTGCCGGAGGCGCAACTGGACCGGTTCCTGGTCAAGCTCACCGTGGCCGCGCCGGCCCGTGAGCAGGAGATCGCGGTCCTGACCCGCCACGCGGGCGGGTTCGACCCCAGCGATCTCGGGGGAGCCGGGATCAGGCCGGTCGCCGACGCCGCCGGCCTGGCGGCCGCCCGGGCGGCGATCAGGCAGGTCCGGGTGGCTCCTGAGGTCACCGGGTACATCGTCGATCTGGCTCGTGCCACCCGGCAGTCCCCCTCGCTGCGGCTTGGTGTCTCGCCCCGCGGCGCAACCGCGCTCCAGGCGACCAGCCGGGCGTGGGCCTGGCTGGCTGGCCGGGACTATGTGATCCCTGACGACGTCAAGGCGCTGGCCCGGCCGACCCTGCGGCACCGGGTGCAGTTGCGGCCGGAGGCGGAACTGGAGGGCGCGACCGCCGACGGCGTGCTGGACACGGTGCTCGCCTCGGTGCCGGTGCCGCGATGACAGCCCGGCCCCGGGCGGGTGCACCCCAGCCACGCTCATCCCGGGCGCTGCTGCCGTGCGCGACCCGGCTGCCCTGGAGCGCACGGTGGCCCTGACCGGCCGGGCGGCGCTCGCCGCCCTGGTCGGCACCCTGGTGATCCTGGCGGCCCGTGACCTGGTGGCGCTGCTGGCGGTGAATGGGCTGCTGCTGACCGCGATCATCACCGACCTGGTGGTGGCGGCTCCCATCAAGCCGCTTCAGCTGGCCCGTGCCGGGGACATCAAGGTCCTGCTCGGCCAGAGCGCGGCGCTCACGCTCACCGTCACCAACCCCGGCCGCCGCACGCTGCGCGCCGACATCCGCGACGCGTGGCAGCCCAGTGCCGGGGCGCAGCCCCACCACCTGCGGGTGCACATCCCGGCCGGCACCCGCGCCGCGCTGGCCACCACCCTCACGCCTAGCCGCCGCGGCGACAAGGCCGCGGCCATGGTGACGATCCGCTCGCTGGGGCCGTTCGGGCTCGCCGGACGGCAGGCCAGGCGCCAGGCGCCGTGGACGGTGCGGGTGCTGCCACCGTTCCGCAGCCGCAGGCACCTGCCCGAGAAGCTGTCCCGGCTGCGCCAGCTCGACGGGCAGCACCGTGCCCTGCTGCGCGGGCAGGGCAGCGAGTTCGACTCCCTGCGGGAGTACGTGATCGGCGACGACGTCAGGTCCATTGACTGGCGCGCCGCGGCGCGCCGCGGGGACGTGATGGTGCGCACCTGGCGGCCGGAACGCGACCGGCGGATCCTGGTCGTGCTCGACACCGGCCGCACGTCCGCGGGCCGGGTCGCGGGAATCCCCCGGCTGGACACCTCCATGGACGCGACGCTCCTGCTGACCGCCCTTGCCTCACGGGCAGGCGACCGGGTTGATTTCCTCGCGTTCGACCGGCGGGTGCGGGCAAGAGTCGTGGGGGCCACCCGTTCTGCCGTGTTGTCTTCGGTTACCGAGGCGATGGCGAACATCGGCCCGGAACTGGTGGAGACCGACGCCGCCGCCCTTGCCAGCGCCGCGCTGACGACCGCGCGGCATCGCTCGCTGATCGTCCTGCTGACCGATCTCAACCCGGCCGCGATCACCGAAGGCCTGCTGCCCCGGCTGCCACTGCTGACCGCCCGGAACCAGGTGCTGGTCGCGGCGGTGGCCGACCCGGCGCTCGCGGACATGGCATCGGGCCGCGGTGATGCCGCCCGTGTCTACAGCGCGGCAGCGGCCGAACAGGCACGGGCAGGCAGGCAGCGGGTTTCGGTGCTGCTCCAGCGACGCGGCGCGCAGGTGGTGGACGCGCCACCGGACCGGCTGCCCTCCGCCCTGGCCGACGCCTACCTGGAGCTGAAGGCCGCCGGCCGGCTGTGACCCCCGCATCTGCTGCCCTCGCACCTCCAGCCGGCGTTCATGTGAACCGCGTTCCTGTGAACCGCGTTCCTGTGAACCGCGTTCCTGTGAACCGCGCTCAGCCGGTGACTGGCAGCACGTCGGGTGCCTCCTCGATGTCCGCGTTCAGGCCGGCGGCAGCCGCCCGGCGGCCCGCCACGATCACGTAGCCGAGGAACGCGCACTCGGCGACCGCCCCGATCGTGATCCGCGCCCAGGTGGGCAGGGGGGATGGGGTGACGAAGGCCTCGATCGCACCCGAGACGAGCAGTACCACGACCAAGCCGAGGGCGATGGTGATGGACGCCCGGCCCTCCTCGGCGAATGCCCGGCTCCTGGGCCGCGGGCCCGGGTCGATGATGGTCCAGCCCAGCCGCAGCCCGGTGGCTGCCGCCAGGAACACGGCCGTCAGTTCCAGCATCCCGTGCGGGAGGATGAGCGCGAAGAACAGCACGCCCTTGCCATGGACGATCATCAGTGCGCCATCCACGCCGATGTTGGCGGCATTGCTGAACAGCACCAGGAGCGTGGGCAGGCCGAGCAGGATCCCGAAGATCAGCGTCTCGGCCGCGACCCAGGCGTTGTTGGTCCACACCTGGGCCGCGAACGCGGGCGCGGCGTACTGCGAGTAGTAGCCCTGGAACTGGTGATTTACGAGCTGCCTGACCTGCGCCTTAGGCGCCAGCGCCGCCTGGACCGCTGGCGAGCGGGCCACCCACCAGCCGACGAGGAAGGCGACGGCGAGGGAACCGAGCGCGGTCCCCAGCCACCACCAGCGGGCACGGTAGGCCATGGCGGGAAATGAGACCGCCGCAAAACGCCCGACCGTGCGCCACTGCGACGCGTGGGCGCCGGTCACCGCCGCCCGCGCCCTGGCCACCCGGCTTGACAGCGCCGCCGCCAGCACCGGGTCGTGAGCGGCGGACTGCACTGCCGACAGGTGGGTGGTCGTCCGCTGGTAGAGGGTGACCAGCTCATCGACCTCGTCGCCGGAAAGCCGGCGGCGGCGCTGGACCAGGGCGTCCAGCCGCCGCCATTCGGGCTCGTGCGCGGTCACGTAGGCGTCGACGTCCACCACAGGAGACTACTGCTGACGGGACCGTTAGCCTTAGCGGCAAACACAGGAGACTGGGGGCGAGGGTGGCCGAGGTCGTCACCGGTGAGGCTGTCGTCCTTGAGGTGCCCTGTGCCCGCTTTCCCAGCCGGCTGCTTGCCCTCGCGATCGACCTGCTGATCCAGTTCTTCCTCACCTTCGTTCTGTTCGTGCTCCTGGGGGTCGGTATAGCCAGCCAGGGTCTGGACGGGGCGGCGGCAGCCGCCGTCCTGCTCACGATCACCGTGCTGACCCTCGTCGGGTACCCGGTGATCTGGGAAACGGCCACCCGTGGCAGATCACCGGGTAAGTTCGCGGTGGGCCTGCGGGTGGTCAGCGACGACGGCAGCCCGGAACGGTTCCGGCAGGCGCTGGTACGCGGGCTCGCCACGATCGTGGATTTCTGGATTCCGCCGTTGTTCGGCGTTCCGGCGCTCGTCTGTTCGCTGCTGTCGGCCAGGGGCAAGCGTCTCGGCGACGTCTTCGCTGGCACCTTCGTCATCCAGCAGCGGCTGCCAAGCCGCCGGGCCATGATCGTCACGCCGTCCTGGATGCCGCCGGAACTGGCCGGCTGGGCGGCTGGGCTGGAACTGCCGGGGCTGACCGACCAGACGGCCGCCATGGCCCGCGGCTACCTCGGGCGCCTGGCCCAGCTGACCCCCAGCGCCCGCGCCGAACTCGGTGAGCGGATCGCCACGGCGGTCAGCAGGCAGGTCAGCCCTCCGCCACCGCCAGGCACGCCCATACCTGCCTATCTGGCAGCTGTGCTGGCCGAACGCAACCGCCGCGCGCATGCCCGGCTGACGCGGCCGACCAGCCCGGCCAGCCCCGCACCCCCGCCTTGGGCGCACCCCGCCGCACCCCCACTGTGGGGACAGCCCGCCGCACCCCCACCGTGGGCGCACCCCGCCACGCTCGCACTGTGGGCTCAGCCCGCCGCTGCGCCGGCCGGCCAGCCGCCCGCGCCCACCCCGGTCCCGTCAGCGTCCCGGTGGTCCGCGCCGACGTCGGATCCGGCCCCCGAATGGAAGAGCGCTGCCTGGGAAAGGGAACTACCGGGGCCTGGTCAGCCGGCCAAGCCCGCTAACCCGCCCGCACCGGCTGACCCCCCCACGCCAGCCGCGGGGGGATTCGTTCCGCCTCAGTAGCCCTACCGGGATGGGTCCGGGCTTGCCTGCCGAGGATGTCGCCATGCACCAGGAGCCACCCGCCCGCCGACATGCCCGCCGGCGGACGCGTGTGGCGGCGGCAGTGCTGGCGGCCGCCGTGGTGGGCGGGGCGGTGGTGATCGGCCGGCACACCTTGCTCCGGTCGCTCGCCTCGCTGGGCCAGCTCGATCTTGGCTGGTTCCTGCTCGCCGTCCTCTGCGAATGCGTGTCGCTCACCGCCTTCGGGCTCAGCCGCCGGCGGCTGCTGCGCGCGGACGGGCACCAGGCCACCTTCGTGTCGGTGATGGCCATCACCTACGCGGGCAACGCCCTGTCCATGTCCGTGCCGTTCGCCGGCGCGCAACTGGCTGCCGTCTTCTCCTACCGGCAGTTCCGCCGCCGTGGCCTCGACCCGGCGCTCACCGGCTGGGCGCTGGCCGTATCGGCGATCGCGTCGTCATCAGCGCTCGCGCTCATCCTGATCGCTGGCGCCGTGGCTGGCGGGGCGCCACTGGCCACTGCGATCGGTTTCGCTGGCGCTGCTGTTTTCGGCCTGCCCGCGGTGATCGTCCTGCTGGCCCTGCGCTACCCGCGGGCACGCGCCGCCGCGAACCAGGCTGTTGCCCGCCTCGTCCACGTCGCGCGGCGCCTGGTCCGTAAGCCGGGGATCGATCCGGCCGCCCTCGATGAGTTCCTCACCCGGCTGGCCAGCATCAGGCTCGGGTGGGCACGTTCGGCCGAGGTGTTCGGGCTGGCCGTCCTCAACTGGCTGGCCGACTGCGGCTGCCTGGCTTGTGCGATCCGCGCCACCGGCGGGCCGGTGCCCTGGCACGGCCTCATCCTCGCCTACGGTGCTGGCGCGGCGGCGGGCAGCACCGGGATCACCCCCGGCGGGTTCGGCCTGGTCGAGGTGACCCTGACCGCCGCGCTGGTGGCGGCCGGCATGAACACATCCAGCGCGCTGACCGCGGTATTCGCCTACCGGCTGGTCAATTTCTGGATGATCCTGCTCGGGGGCGGGATAGCCATGATCATCCTGACCCGGGCCAGAGAGCACCGGATCCGCCGTTACACCCGCGCGAAGGGGAAGACGGGCGCGCGGGCGGGCGCCGCCGATCCGGTGCCCGGGGAGGGCAAGAGCCAGTCCCGGCTCCCGTGATCGTAGTGCCTTACCTGCGTCAGGGGGACCCGGGGCTGAGGCCGGGAACGGCACAGACGGCAAAACCAGCAGCGCAGGCAGGCGGGACAACGGGCAACGGGCCAAAGGCCCGTTGGCAGGGGAGACCACCGGGTAACCCTCCCCAAAGCCCAGGGTTGGCCGGGCAGTCTTAGCGGTCTGCCTGTCGTGATCAAGCACATGGTCTCGCTAATCACCGATGGTCACCTGGGTCTGCCAGTGGGTGGTCGCCCCTGACGGCTACCCCGGATGGGACACCATCGGCCAGCCTTCCGCCGGGCCACCATGGCCGGCAACGCAGGTTCGGTTCCCGGGATCGTGCCCGGCGTCTTGGCCATGCTCTGGCTCGCCATCTGTGTCCGGTCCCTGCGCTGACCGCGCTGGCGCCGGCTGCGCTCACGACAGGACGTGGTCAGTTCGGGCTGCTCGCGACCCGGATCGACCACACCGGGGTGAGTGCTGGCCAGGTGAGGTATGGGCTGTGGCCGGTTGGGGCTGTCCTGGCGACCCGGATCGACCACGTCGCGGTGACGGCTCGTCCCGCGTTATGAGATGTGGCCGGTTGGGGCTGTCCTGGCGACCCGGATCGACCACGTCGTTGAGGGGATGCGCTCGATACGGCCGGGGCGTGGTCAGTTGGGGCTGCTGCCGAGCGATCAAGCGCGAGGACGGCCAGTGGACGGCCTGGTGCCCGCCATCACCGTGCACCCCGCCACCGCAGCCGGGAATTGCCGCAGTCCTGCCCCGGGAGGACCCGCCGTCAGGGGGTTTGCCGCCAGGAGCTGAGGTACTCCTGCTGGGCGGGGGTGAGGGCGTCGATCCGGGTACCGGAGGACTCCAGGGTCAGGCGCGCGATCTGCTCGTCGATGGCGGGCGGCACGGCATGCACGCCGGCCGGCAGGGCCTCGGCGCGGGCCAGCCAGCTGAGCACGAGCGCCTGGCTGGCGAAGGTCACATCCATGACCTGAGGCGGGTTGCCTTCCGCGGCAACCAGGTTCACCACCCGGCCTTCCGCGAGGAGCAGCAGCCGGCGGCCGTCGGGGAGCAGGTACTCATCGGTGTGCGGGCGCACTTCCCTGGTGAGCTTGACCGCCGTGTCGGTGAGCGCGCGGACATCGATTTCGACGTCGAAATGCCCGGCGTTGGCAAGGATCGCGCCATCGCGCAGGGCTGGCAGGTGCCCGGCCGCGATCACATCGCGCGATCCGGTGGCAGTGATGAACAGCTCGCCCACCGGCGCGGCCTGCGCCATGGGCAGGACCCGGAACCCGCGCAGCACCGCGTCCAGTGCCCGCACCGGGTTGACCTCGGTAACGATGACCTGGGCGCCGAGCCCTCGGGCAGCCTCCGCGATGCCACGCCCGCAGTCCCCGAAACCCGCCACCACCACCACCCGGCCGGCCAGCAGGATGTTGGTGGCCCGCAGGACGCCGTCGATGACCGACTGCCCGGTCCCGCAGGTGCTGTCGAACATGCGCTTGGTCGTCGTCGCGTCGGCCGCCACGGCCGGGAACGCCAGCGCCCCCTCCTCAGCCATCCGCCGCAGCCGGATCACGCCGGTGACGGTGGACTCACAGCCACCCCGTACCGCGGCCAGCAGTTCGGGGCGCTGTGCGTGCAGCGTGTTCACCAGGTCGCCGCCGTCGTCCACGACCAGGTCGGGTCCTGAGTCGAGCGCGTTGTGGATGTGCTCGTCGTAGGTGAGCCGGTCCACCCCCGCCCGGGCGAAGACCGCCACGCCATCGGCGGCGAGCGCGGCGGCAACTTCGTCCTGGGTGGACAGCGGGTTGGAGGCGGCCAGGAACACACTCGCCCCACCCGCCCGCAGCGCCTGGACCAGGCATGCCGTCTCCGCCGTCACGTGCAGGCAGGCCGCGACCGTCAGGCCCGACAGCGGCCGCTCGCTGGCAAAGGTGCCGGTGATCAGCCGCAGTACCGGCATGCTGCGCTGAGCCCAGCCGATCCGGGCCCGCCCGGCCTCAGCGAGCCCGGCATCGGCAATGTCGGAGGGCGAACCCTCGCTGACGGACATGGTCAGTAGCGGTAGTGCTCGGCCTTGTACGGGCCCTCCACCGCGATCCCGAGGTAGCTGGCCTGCTCCTTGGTCAGCTCGGTGAGCTTGACACCCAGCGCGTCCAGGTGCAGCCTCGCCACCTTCTCGTCGAGATGCTTGGGCAGGGTGTGCACGCCGACCGGGTAATCCCCGGGCCTGGTGTACATCTCGACCTGCGCGATCACCTGGTTAGTGAACGAATTCGACATAACGAAACTCGGGTGGCCGGTCGCGTTCCCCAGGTTGAGCAGGCGCCCCTCGGAGAGCACGATCACGCAGTGCCCGTCGGCGAACTGCCACTCGTCCACCTGGGGCTTGATGACAGCCCTGGTGACGCCGGGGACACGGGCCAGGCCCGCCATGTCGATCTCGTTGTCGAAGTGGCCGATGTTGCCGACGATCGCCTGGTGCTTCATCGCGCTCATGTGCTCGGCGGTGATGACGTCGCAGTTGCCGGTCGCGGTGACGAAGATGTCCGCGCTGGCGACCACCTCTTCCAGGGTGGTCACCTGGTAACCGTCCATCGCGGCCTGGAGGGCGCAGATGGGGTCGATCTCGGTGATGATCACCCGCGCGCCCTGGCCACGCAGTGACTCCGCACAGCCCTTGCCCACGTCGCCGTACCCGCAGACGACCGCGACCTTCCCGCCGATGAGCACGTCGGTGGCCCGCTTGATGCCGTCGATGAGGGAGTGCCGGCAGCCGTACTTGTTGTCGAACTTGGACTTGGTGACCGAGTCGTTGACATTGATGGCAGGGAAGAGCAGGGTGCCCTCCCTGGCCATCTCATAGAGCCGGTGCACGCCGGTGGTGGTCTCCTCGGTGACACCGATGATCCCTGCCCCCATCCGGGTGAACCGGGCCGGGTCAGCGGCCAGGCTCTCGCGCAGCAGCGCCAGGATGATGGCCATTTCCTCCGGGTCGTCCTCGGTGGCGGCAGGGACCGCGCCCGCCTTCTCGTATGCGGCACCCTTGTGCACCAGCAGCGTGGCGTCCCCGCCGTCGTCGAGGATCATGTTCGGGCCGTCCTCACCCGCCCAGGTCAGCGCCTGGCCGGTGCACCACCAGTACTCCTGGAGGGTCTCGCCCTTCCAGGCGAAGACGGGGATGCCCTTGGGGTCGTCGGGGGTCCCGTCCGGCCCGACCGCCACCGCCGCAGCCGCGTGGTCCTGGGTGGAGAAGATGTTG
>DPMS01000898.1 GCA_003541285.1 Actinomycetota bacterium | reverse complement strand
GAGCACCCGGAGCACCCGGAGACGGGTACCCGGTCTTCTCTGCCGCGGAAATGCGCCGCCGCCGGGATGCCCTGGCCAGCGTGGTGGCCGAGCGGGGGATCAGCCAGATCCTCGTCTACGGCTTCGACCGGTCAGGATCGGCCATCGGCTGGCTGACCGGCTGGCCGGTCACCCGCGAGGCAGCGCTGCTGTTCGCACCCGGTGAGCGCGACCTGATGTTCGTCTGCTTCAACAACCATGTGCCAAACGCACGCAGGCTCGCCCCAGAAGCCGACGTCAGGCCCGGTGACGGGTCCGCTCTTGACGCCGCACTCGACGCCATCGCCAGCCGGGCAGGCGGGACTGGCCAGGCGGCGCGGCCGGCCACGCTGGGGGTCATCGGGCCGGTCCCCGCCCGCGCCGGCGCCCGGCTGGCCGCGATCGCCGACGAGATCGTGTTTCTCGACCGGGATTACGTCCGGCTGCGGCTGGTCAAGTCGGCCGAGGAGATCGGCTGGCTGCGCACCGGCGCGGCGATGAGCGACGACGCGGTGGCCGCCCTCTCGGCCGCTGCGCGGCCCAGCATGACCGAATCGCAGTGCTGCGCCAGCCTGGAGAGTGCCTACATCGGCGCGGGCGGGCTCACCCACATCCATTACCTGGGTGTCACCTCTATGGCGCGGCCCGACCTGTGCGTGCCCGCCCAGTGGCCGTCGGCCCGCCGCCTGTCCGCCGGGGACGCACTGAGCTGTGAGGTCAGCGCCAGCTACCAGGGCTACCCCGGGCAGTTGCTGCGCACCTTCACGATCGCGGCGCCGCCGGCCCCGCTCTACCAGGACCTGCACGACGTGGCCGAGGCGGCCTTCGACGCCGTCACCGCCCGGCTGCGCCCGGGCGCGACCGCGCATGACCTGGCCATCGCCGGCGCCGAGGTGATCCTCGGCGCCGGCTACACGATCTACGACGACCTGGTGCACGGGTACGGGGGCGGTTACCTGCCGCCAGTGATCTCCCGGGCTGGCCTGGAAGCCCGCCAGGCGGCGGATTTCACCTTCGCGGCGGGCATGACCGTGGTGATCCAGCCCAACGTGATCACGCCCGATGAGCGGGCGGGCGTGCAGACCGGCGAACTCGTGGTGGTCACCGAGACAGGCTGGGAATCGCTGCACAGCTACCCCCGCGGGCTGGCCCGGATCGGTGACTGACCGGCTGAACTGGGCACTCTCCTCGCCGGAGATCAAGAACTCGGTCATGGTGGGCCAGTTCCCCAGCACCGGTGAGCACTATGGCCTGCTGTTCCGCAAGAGCAACCCACTCGTCGGCTGCGTCAGCAAGGCACTGGCGACGCTGACGAGCAACGGCACCCTGCAGGCGCTGCAGAAGCAGTATCTCCGGATCTACCTGAGCGTCCCCGCCATCCAGCCGTGACCTGCTTCGGGTAGCACCGGCACGCATGGACGATTCCCAGCCGGCCGCGCAGGGTGCCACCTCCGGACGGCCGCGGCCAGGTCGCTAGGCCTCTCCCAGACGACCGCGTTGCGCTATGTGATCTTGCCGCAGGCGATGCGGAACATCATTCCGCCGCTGCTGAACGACTTCATCAGCCTGCGGAAGGACACGGCACTGGTAGGGGTGCTGGGCGCGATCAAGGCGAACCAGGCAGCGCAGATCTACGCCAGCGCCGTGCTCGACTACTCAAGCTTCACGGTGGCGGCCATCTTGTTCCTGATCCTTACCATCCCGCTCGCTGTGGACGCCGGCCGGCCGTGACATGACTGCGCGGGCCCGGCTGCCTGACCCGCCGCCATCCTCAGTGCATCACCCAGCCGCCGTCCACGCAGAGCAGCTGGCCGGTGATGAAGGACGTTTCCGGCGCGCTGAGGAACAGCACCGCGCCGGCCACGTCCTCGGCCCGCCCGCGCCGCTTGACCGCCTGCTGGTCCAGCACATACGTGTTGTAGGCGACCGGGTCAGGGTGGATCGCCTCGGCGGCGGTGGGGAAGGCACCGGGTGCGATCGCGTTGACGGTGACCCCATCAGGGCCGCACTCGCGGGCCAGCGCCCTGGTGAGCCCGACCAGCGCGGCTTTGGATGTGACATAGGCCGCGAGCAGCGGCAGGTCACCGAAGAAGGTGATGCTGGAGACGTTCACGATCCGGCCGAACGAGGCCTGCCGCATAACGGGCAGCACCGCCTGCACGCAGACGAATGCAGCGTCCACGTTGGTTCGCTGGACCCGTTGCCACTCCTCGATGGAGTAGTCCGCGACCGGCTTGCTCGGGTAGATGGCCGCGTTGTTCACCAGGATGTCAGCGCCGTGCCCGGCGGCGAGTTCCGCCATCGTGGCGGCGGTAGCGTCCAGGTCCGCCAGGTCGCACGGCACGAAGAAGGCGGATCCTTCGCTGGCGGACCCGCCGATCCGCGCGGCCACCTCTGCTCCTGGGCTACCAGGAAGGTCCACCACGGCGACGGTCCCGCCTTCCCGGGCAAATCCAGCCGCCATAGCCGACCCAAGGCCGCCAGCCGCGCCGGTCACGATGATTGTCCTGCCGGCAAAACGCATCCGCCGTCCTCTCCGGCCCTGACGCCGTGACCAAGGCGGCTCACTGGGACAATAGAGAAGATACCCACAGACCCTCTCGCTCACCGGGACAGAGCGGTCCCTAGTCGGAGGCGGTCGACCCTGCCTACGGGGTGGCATGGACAACAGGCCGGAACCAGCAGCTGGATTCCTGGCCCATCGCGGCCTCATCGCTTTCGCCGCCGCGATCGCGATGGCCGAGGCGGCTCTGCTCAGCGTGATCGCTCCGGCGGCGCGGGCGCTCGCACCGCAGGTGACCGCGCTGCCTCCGCTCGCCGTCTTCCACGACCTGCGCTGGCTCTACAGCGCGCAGCGGTCCTGGCTGGGTTTCGCGGGACTGCTGACCGCACTGGTGCTGGCGCGATCGGCAGTCATCGTCCTGCTGGTCCGGCTGGCATGGCCGGACCGGGCGACGGTGCCAGCACCATGGGCGGCTGTACGCTGCGCCATCGCCTTCACCTTGTTTGCGGGGCTGCTCATATCACCGCTGGTCAGCCTCACCCTCGGGGTGGCGATCCTGCCGTTCTCCTGGCCCTTCCTGGCGTCATTGCCGGTCATGCTGCTGATCGCGATTCCGCTCAGCCACGGCGGGCTGGTGAGCACGTGGTGGCGGATGCTGCCCCCGCTGTCCGCGGTGGGCTGGATGCTCGCCGACTTCGTGGTCCTTTCGGCCGCGGCGACAGCCATCGGGCGGCTGCCAGCCGCCGCCGCGGTCCCGGTGGCCGGGCTCGCCGGCCTGTTCAACGCGCGTGCCTGGTACGGGCTGACGGTAACGATCGCCTGGGCGCAGGATCGCTCCCATGCCAATGCCCACCGGTACGGCTGGTGGACAAACACCTGGCAGGCCCGCCGGATCCCGGTGGCACCGCTGGCCACCATGGCCGCGATCGTGGTGGTCACCCTGATCACCAGGCTCGCGTTCCTGGCCAGCGTGCCGGCCAGCGAGACGCCGGGGCAAGATCAGGCGGCGGGCCCGCCGGTGGCGACCGGCCCGGGCCTGCCCACGCGGCCGGGGAAGGTGGCGCCGCATGGGTCATCCGGCCACGACGCGCGGCGGCCGCCCCCGGTCCTGGAGATCCCGGGATTCGGGTCCCATTGCTGCACGCCCAGCCGGGCACTCGCCCGTGCCCTCCCGGGCACACTCGTGCGGCAGTTTTCCTACCGGGGACTGGACGCTGACGGGAACCCGCTGCCCTACGGTCCGCCGGCCAGCAATCTGCCGTTGCCGGTCCTGGGTGACCGCATCGCGGCCCAGGTGCGGTGGCTTCACACACGAACCGGCCAGCGGGTCGACGTGGTCGCCGAGAGCGAGGGCACCCTGGGCGTGTACGCCATGCTGGCCAGGCATCCGGACGTGCCGGTCTCCACGATTGTCCTGCTCAGCCCGATTGTTGCGCCGGGCCGGGTGAGCTACCCGGTCGGCGGTGGGGCCGCGATGGTGCCTGGCAGAGAGCTACAGGCTGTGGTCTGGTTCGTTGGCGGCCTGTCGCCGTTCGGCACGTCCGGCGCGCAGACACTCATCTCCTCCGTCAACCAGTTCGGCGCACGCTTCGCTGCCGCGGCCGCCCGGCAGCACCGGCTCCGGTGGCTGGAATTGGTGCCTCTCGCTGACGCCGTCACCCTGCCAGCCTGCAGCCTGCCATCCAATGTGCTGGTGGTGGCCGCCATGCACGGCCAGTTGCTCGGTGACCCGGCAGCGCTGCGGATAGTCCGGCGCTTCCTCGATCATCGCCCGGTCAAAGCCTCTCCCGGCATGCGGGAGACCGCCGAACTCGTCGCCGCCGCCGCCACCGCCTGGCGCATCCCGCAGGCGACCGCGCCATCGCCACCGTGCGCGCGATAAGCGCAGGCTCACCGGCCAGCCGGGCCGAGACGCTGACGATCTACGCCGCCGGGCTGGTCGAGGGCAACGTGCTGGTCACCTTCCCCGCCGCCAGCACGATCTTCACCGCAGCCGCGTCCTACCACCTTTCCGGCAGCCAGTACGGGGCCATGTTCGTGCCGCAGGTGATCACCGCGATCACAGCCTCGCTGGCCGGAGCCGGGCTGTCGGGCCGGCTGGGCGGCAAGCGGGTGTGTCTGGCCGGGCTGATCCTCGATCTTGCGTCCATGGGGCTGCTGATCGCCAGCCGTTTCGTGCTGACCAACCAGGCTGCCGCCTAGCCGTTGCTGCTGGCGGCCACGGCCTGCCCGGGTGCGGGCTTTCGGGCTGACCTTGCCGGCGATCAACACCTTTACCGCCGCCTTCCACCCCGGCGCGGTCGACCGGTCGGTCCTGGTGCTCAACGCACTGCTGGGCCTCGGCACCGCGCTGGCGCCGGTGTTCGTCGCGATCTTCGTGGGGCTCGGGGCCTGGGTCGGCCTCCCGGTGCTGGCAGCCGTCCTGCTAGCGGTCCTGACGCTGGTGAGCGTGTGACTGCCGTTGCGGGAGGAGCGGCAGCCAGCGCCGGGGCGGCCGGGATGGCGGCGGCCAGAGCCGCGGNNGCCATGCCCCGGATTCGGGCTGATCGCGGCGCTGCCGTCCGGGAGCCCGGTGCTTGGCGCGGCGGGAGGCCTGTCCTTCGTGGTGGCACACCGCCGTTCCTCGCCGGTGTCCTTGCACCCGCGCCCGGCTGGGCACCATCGCGAACCACACAGCGCCGGGCGCAGGTGAGGGCAGGGCCGCGGTTCAGTTCGGGGCGAGTGGCACGAGACCGGTACCGCGGCACTGCTCGCACAGGCCCGCGATACAGGGGACCCCGCCCGTGACCCAGGCAGCGACGGCCGAGGCCGGCCCGCCGCAGGCGTGGCAGTCCGCGCTCTCGCCGCTTGTCTCGATGAACTGGTCCGTGCAGGGCGCGCACGCTAGCACGCCGGCCGGGAGGTACCAGAACGCCGGCTGGTCCGGATGCGGGCAGTGCGGGAGCAGGCCGGCGGCGAGTATCCGGGCGCTGTCATCTTGCAGGCGGCCAGCGGGGGATCCGGTAAGCGGGAAGCTCCGGTACCCGTGCACGCCGAAGTGCTCGTCTATGCCGTTCACCTCGGGGAAGGCGCAGCCCTTGGGGGGGATGGGCGGCGGGAACTCCCGAACCTACCGCACGCCGGCGAGTGCGTGGCGCCTTGTCAGCCAAGAACCGGAGGGCCTTGGCGGATCCGGGCCATCGCGTCGTCACTGGTCCCCCGCCACCACCCGACCGCCTCGATCCACCAGGTCAGGCCCACGCTGACATAGGGCTGGACGTGACCTGCCCCGCGGTCGGCAGCAGTGCCGTCGGTGCGCCCCTCCAGCGCGACGTCGAAGGGCCCCGCCGCCGCCCGGTGCTGACGTGTGTACTGGACGGCCGCCCGCAGTTGCGCCGGGGGCATGGTCTCGCCCAGGCCGTAATCGGTGTGGGTGGGCATGACACCGTCCCAGCGGGCCGCACGGCGGAACGGTGGCTTGTGCGGCCAGCGCCCACCGCACCAGACCGGGATCCGTGGCCGCTGTACCGGCCTGGGCAGCATCGTGACGTCGGTCGCGGTCACGTGCTCACCGCGGAAGGTCACTGGCTGCCCGCTCCACAGGGCGTCCATCAGGTGGAGTGCCTCATCCAGCCGCGCGGCCCGTACCCGGGGGTCTGCGGATTCTCCGAATGCGGTGAACTCGGCGGGGAACGATCCGAGGCCCGCGCCCACGATGAGCCGTCCCCCCGACAGCACGTCCAGGGTGACTGCCTCGCGCGCCACCTTGGCTGCCCGCCGCCGCGCCAGCAGGTTCACCATGATCGCGATCCGGATCCGTTCGGTCCGTGCTGCCACTGCGCTGATTACAACGGTCGGATCGGCGACATGCCACTGCTGGTCACGCCAGAGCAGGTGATCCCACAGGAAGAAACCATCCCAGCCCGCGTCTTCGGCGGCCACGGCCATGCTGACAAGCAGCTTCGGGTCCCCGAATGCGCCCACATTCGGGACCCCCACCGCGCAGCGTGGCCGGCCAGCCATAACGCCACCCTAGTTGGGCGGGTGTGGCGCCAACGCCTCCTGGTTAGCTGCTGCCTGCTCTCCGGTGATGCCGGGTGCCCTTCCGTCAGCCCACCGGCGGTGGGGGCTTCAGGATCCTGTCGCAGTACGTGGAGTCGGGGCCGAACGGCCCGCCACACTGCATGGTGGTCGCGAACTGGCCAGCCTGCCCGTAGTCGAACTTTGTGCCGGGGTAATCGGCACCATAGGTGAGCGCCGAGGCGCTGGAGTTGAACGTGAACCACGGGTAGATGCAGTAGCGGCCGCCGTAACTGGGGCAGTACTGGTTCACCTCGGCTGTGCCGCCGAAGTCGCTCACCACTGCCCAGTTGCTCGGGCCGGAGCCGTCGGCGAAGGTGACCGACGTGATCTTGAGCGGCGTGAAGCCCAGCCAGTGCGCGGCGTCGTAGGAGTCGCAGAACGTCTGCCCCGGCACGCAGTACTGGCCGGCCGGGGTGGTGAAGTCGGAGGTGTGGCCGATCTCCCAGACGAAAGAGTTGGGCGTGTCGTCCACCAGGCCCCAGCCGAGCGCGTTGCCGATCTGCTGGGTGCTGAACGCAGGCAGCATCGGGCCGTAGCCGCTGTTCAGCGTGATCGTGCCGGACTGGCCGGTGGTCACGTCCTGGACGTTGATGTTCCACCCCTGGCCGGGCGCACCGACGAAGAAGTGGATCTTGATCGTGTCACCCGCGTTCATGACCAGCGGCTGG
>DPMS01000890.1 GCA_003541285.1 Actinomycetota bacterium | reverse complement strand
GTGGCGGCAGCCAGACCCCGCTGCCGTCGATGCCGGCCCTGGTAGGCGCGGTCGGTGGCGCGCAGCCTGCTGGGTGCGGGCGGGTCGGGGTCGGTGAGTTCGGCAAGGCCGGTGCGCCGGAGCCGGTCGTGGGGGCGAGTGAGGTATCTGGCTGAGCGCAGTCCGGTGCCGGTGACTTGGTACCGGAAGGTGTGCGAGATGCGTTCGATCAGTCCGTGCAGGCGAAGCCAGCGCAAGTCGTAGGTCATCTGCCCGCTGGTCATCTGCCCGAGGGCTGCGCCGAGCAGGGGCGCCAGGTGGTGGCGCAGGTCAGCGTTGGTGAAGCCGCGGGCAGGTCGCTCCGCGCAGTGATCTGGAGGATCGGCGCGTGCAGGACATGCTCGTCCCGTCCGTGCTCAGGAGGAGCTAGTGTGCATGGGACGGGTGATTTCGGCCGCTGGCCTGCCTTGAGAGTGTAGACATTGGGATTTCCCGGGCTGTGGCGCAGCAAGGCAAAGCAAGCTGCCTCCGCCGGCACCCTCCCCGATGTCTACTCGCCGGCCAGCGACGAGACCTGCCGCGGTGGCTACCTGATCACCGAGGACCCGCAGTCTCCGGTGATGATCCTCACCGTGCCATTGCCCAAGAACGACCGGGCAGGGGACTGCCGGCACCTGCCGGTTTCAGTGCCGCCGCAAACGCTGCAGGCTGGCCAGTTCTATCTCATCGGCGGCCCCGGGCAACAGTCGTGCGAGGTGGTCCGGGTCGAGGGAGAGCCAGTTCCCGGTCAACCGCGGCGGATCCGGCGGCATCTGTTCCGTACCATCGGGCCCGTGAGTCACCCGGCCGGAACGTGGGTGCGACGGGTGACCGTGGAGCGCGTCTTCGACTGGGCACGATGGGAGAAACAAGCCCAGAAATGAATGTTCTGGGCGTGACGTGACGCAATGGGCCACGCAGCCGCCGACCGCGCCGAGTCGGCGATCCGGCGCCATGCAGGCTGAGAATCCGATCACGCTCCGCAACCGTCACTGGTCTGCGGCCGACGCACAAGATCCGCCTTATTGGAGGATCGGTGCAGGAGCTGCGGTTGTGGCCGTAGTGTCCAGAGGTCCGATGGGCTGGCTCTCGAACCGCCTGCCGGCTGGTTCAGTCTGGCTTTTTAACGACGTGCCAGCTCGTCGGTTCCTCGCCGTGGCGTGGCTCGAAAGAGGCGCGCAGCCAGCAGGTCCTGCAATAAGGCATGCCCGCCACGGTCATCTTCGTCCCGGGGAAGGGCTGGTCATGGCGGCAGTAATGATCGGGGCGGACCCGCACAAGGGCTCGCACACGGCGGTGGCGATCAGCCCCGCGGAGGAATCACTGGGTGAGCTGCGGGTGCGTGCCTGCGCCGGGCAGGCGGAACAGTGCTGGCGTGGGCGCAGGCGTGGCCGCAGCGGACCTGGGCGATCGAGGGCGCTGGGGGCCTGGGTCATCTGCTGGCCCAGCAGCTGCTGNNCCGGACCCCGGACGGGCGGCTCACGTTCCTGCAGGCCATCGGCTCCCGCCGCAAGGACGCCATCGCCGCCGGCCTCCCGGCCCTGTTCACCGGGTACCTGATCACCGACGGCTACACCGGCTACCAGCACCTCCTCTCCCGGCTGGCCGGCATCCAGCAATGCGCCCAGCACGTGATCCGAAGATGCCGCGCGGTCACGAAACTCGGCCCCGGCAGCCGAGCGCCGGGTCAGCCCGGCCTGGCCCGTGAGCGTCGGTCTCCGCGCGCTCCAGGAACGGCACGATGGTCCGGTCGAAGCGCTTGGGCGGGATGGCAAGCACCCGTGCGATGAGGGCGGCGTGCTCGGGATGGCGCAGGGCCGCGAACCGGAATCCCGAAGAAAAGCGGCAAGAAGTTGCCGCCCAGGAGCTGCATGACGTGGTCGCCCGGGTGATGGGCGCGGCTGCCGGCGCACAGAGACGCGGAAGTGGGGCAGACGATAGAGCCGCGGCTGCCCGGTCCGTGCCCTGGCCAGAGGCGGGGGGACGGACCGGGCGGAGCACGGGACCGTTACGGATGATGGATCGTGACTTACTCCGTGCGGAGGGCGGTGGCGGTGCGGGAATTCGCCGCCCAGCTCGCCGGGGCCAGGGCGCCCGCGATCGCGATGACCAGGCCCGCCAGGGCGAGGATCACCATTTCCGGTGCCGAGTAGACGGAGAGCAGCGAGGCCGGCAGGCCGGAGTTGGCCGCGTGGGCCATCGCCGGGAGCACGTTGTGGTGCATCAGGATGCCGGCCGGGACCGCGATGATGCCCGCGACGAGGCCGGTGATGCCGACCGAGCAGATGACCATGGTGAGGGTCTGCCTGGGGGTCATGCCGAGGGCCTTGAAGATGCCGATGTCGTGGGCGCGCTCGCGGATCTGGAGGGCGACCGTGTTCAGCACGCCGAGGCTGGCGACCGTGATGATCAGCAGGGTGAGCATCGCGACCAGGGTGACCACGGCGAGCAGCGCCTTGTCGCCGCCGCCGTAGGTGTTGACGCTGTAGCTGTCGCCGAGTGTGCTTTGCAGCGCGCTGGCGTAGGCGTCGGCGTTCACGCCGGGCTTGAGGGAGACGGCGTAGGAGCCGGGGCCGGTAACCGTCGGGTCGATCGCGGTCAGCGTGGCGGGCGACATGTAGATGCCGACGCCGTTGCCCGGCGCGAAAACCTCGCCGACGATCTTCGCCGTGACCTGGTGGGCGCCGTTGACCAGCGTGTACGTGTCGCCGACCGCGGTGTTGGTGTCGTTGAGGAAGAGGGTGTTGACGTCGATCTCGGGGAAGCTTGCGGACTGGGAGTACCAGCCCCCGGAGATCAGCGCCCGGCCGGACCAGGACGGGTCGCCGTCGCCGTAGGCGGTGACCTGCGCGCCGCCGTTGGCGTCGCCGAGGCCGGGCAGCGAGAGGTTGTCATGGACCACCGACAGGTAGTGCAGCGTTCCTGTCGTGGCGGCGATATCCGTCGTGATCGCGTGCTCCTGCGCCGCGGTCAGGGATTGCCCGCCAGGACCGCCGTTGACGATAATCTTGTGCGCCTTGGTGGCCTTGCCGGGGCCGCCGGCGATGGGGCGGGGAGGAGCCGTCACGCCCGGCGGCAGCAGCATGACCTGTACCGGCAGCCCGGAGATGTCGTCGTAGACGTGGTTCAGCGAGGTCGCCAGGCCCACCCCGAACGTCACCGCCGCCGCGCCGAACAGCACCGCGACCACCGTGACGAACGTGCGGCCCGGCCGTGCCGCGGGCGAGGCGAAACCGAGGGTGACCGGTCGGGGCACGCCCGTCAGCCTGGCGAGGAGCCGCTGGGCGAAGAACCCGTGCTTCGGCTTCGGCGCGCGGCCGGTGGCGATCGCCTGCACCGGGGACATCGCCCCGGCCCGCGACGCCGGGCCGACCGCCGCCGCGACGGTGAGCGCGAGTACCGCGAGCGGCACGGCCAGGTCCACCCAGAACGGCACGCCGAGCACGCCGACCTGGTACACCTGCGCGTTCTGCCGGTACAGCGGCGCCGCCAGCAGGTTGCCGCAGACCACGCCGATGACCGCGCCGGTCACCGCGGGGACCGCGGCGAGCAGCACGTAACAGGCCACGACCTGCAACGGCGTGAAGCCGATGGACTTGAGCACGCCGATCCGCGTGGTGCCCGCTACGACCGCGCCGCTGACCACATTGACGACGATCAGCACCGAAATGACCAGGGCGATCACGCCGAACGCGATGATGAACGGCACCCAGGGGGCGATGCCCGACTGCTCGGAGGTGCGGATGTCGAGGTAGGAGCCCGGGCCGCCGAGCACCGCGCCCGACGGCAGCGCGGCCTTGACCTCGTTGATGTCGCTCGTGATGTCGGTGCTGGTCGCGTTCGATGAGAACCGGTAAAGGAGCTGGGCCTGGCCGGTGCCGGCGGACCCGGCGATCGCGTTCATCTCGGCGGGCAGCACCCAGGCGTCAGCGGTGTTGGTGACCGAGTTGGCGACGCCTACGACGGTCATCACCTGCTTGCCTACGGTAATTGTCGAGCCCACCTGGCCCGGCGCGTTCGACGAGATCACGATCTGGTTGTCGCTGGTCGCCCAGTGGCCTTGCTGCAGGGCGAGGTCGTCCACCGGGCCGCCGGGCGAGGACCGGCCAACGAAGTTCGTCGGGTTGGTGATCGTGCCGCCGATGCCAGGCATCGACACCTGCGCGGCGACGTTCTCCGAGGCGAACGGGCCCGCGACGGCGGTGACGCCCTTGACCTTGGTCGCGGCCGTGATCTGGGCCGCGGACGCGACGGACGTGTCCACGGTGATCGCGACGTCCGCGCCGTTCTGGGACGCGAACGCGTGGTCGAACGGGGAGTGCGCGTCGGCGAGCATGCCGAGCGCGAGGGTGGAGGCGGCCGTCGCGACGAGCACCACAAGGCCGATGATGACGGCCTGCAGTTTCCGCCCGCCCAGGCCGCCGCGGGCGGCGCGGAAGACGGCGCTCATGGTCTTGGCCCCGTGCTGTTAACCACGGATCCGTTGGCTACGGGCGTGTCGGAGGCGATCCGCCCGTCGGCGAGGTGGATGACGCGCCGCGCGTACCGGTGCGCGAGCTCGGGGCTGTGCGTGACGAGGATCAGCGTCTGCCCCCGGGCGTTGAGGTCGAGGAGGAGCCGCCCGATCTCGTCGCCGGTTGCGGTGTCCACCGCGCCGGTCGGCTCGTCCGCCAGCAGCAGCGACGGCTTGCTGATCAGCGCGCGGGCGATCGCCACGCGCTGCCGCTCGCCGCCGGACAGCCGGGCCGGGTAGGCGTCGCGCCGGTGCCCGATCTGCAGTGTGTCGATGAGCTCGTCGGCGCGCAGCCGCGCCTGGCTGGCCTTCGCGCCGGCGAGCTGCGCGGGGAGCAGCACGTTGTCGATCACCGTCATGTCGTCGAGGAGGTTGAAGAACTGGAAGATCATGCCGACCTGCCTGCGGCGGAACCTCGCCGCAGCCGCCTCGGACAGCTGGTCGACCCGGTCATCGCCCACCAGGACCGCGCCGGCGGTCGGCCGGTCCATGCCCGCGACGAGGTTGAGCAGCGTCGACTTGCCCGACCCAGACGGCCCCATGATGGCGACCGCCTCGCCGGCGTCGATCCGCAGGGATACATCGTCGACGGCGGCCACAGGTGCGCCCTCGTACCGCTTCGTGACGTTCTCGAGCTGAACTAGCGTGTCCACGGTGACGAAGGTAGCCGCACGGCGCTTGACGGAGGCAGGTTCCCTGTAGGTCATGCCTCCAGTCAAGGCGGTGTGGTGTTGCCAGCACATATGTGTTTTCCGATATGCCGGCGATATGTTACCAACCGGTAACATGCGGGAGAGCGCGTGTATTGACCGCCGGGGGCGAGCCCTCCGCTCATAGAGCCGCACCGCCCTCGTAGCCGGCGATCAGCGCCTCAACCTCGGCCGGGGACAGGCGCCGTCGGAAGCAGCGCAGCTCGCGGATGACGTCGGCCGGGTTCTGGGCGGACCCGGCGAAGACCGGCAGCTGGAGGACCTGGTAGCGCAGCTGGTCCTGGCCGGGATGTGCGCGATGCTCATCGCCGGGCTCGTCTACTGGGGCGTGGCCAGGCGGGCACACCGCACCTGGCACGCGGCGCTAACGGACGAGGAGCGGCGCGAGATGCGCGCGGAGTACTCAGCGTCTCTACCAGGTCCTGGAGGCGCCTGACAAGCGCGGCCACGCTGGATCTCGCCCCGGGCGATCTTGAAGGGCTCTCGCCGGCGCATCGGCAGCAGCTGCAGCCGGTCAGGCAGACCGGGTACGCCAGCTCGGGACAGTCGCCGGAGCCGCAGTAGCCAAACGAGATGAAGGTGCCGCAGGCCATGCACCGCGCGTCGTCCCCGTGGTAGTCGCCGATGGGACGCCGTGCGGTGTCCGGCACGTCGAGCGGCTCCTGGGCGGCTGCGCGGGCGACTCGCCTGCCACTGGCCGACGGTGCTGCTGTGCCACCACGGTGTGCGAGCGTCGAAGCGCCCGTCCGCTGCGGGGGCCTGGCCAGGGGCGGCGTAGGAAAGCCAGGTGGATGCCGGCACGTTGAGGCACTCGGCTACCTGGACGCCGGTGAGCCTCGTCGAGTCGGCGCAGCGGAGCGAGGCCGACACGCTGGTCGTGGGCTCAGGCATCGCGGCTCCTCCGCCGGGCGCGTAAGACCCGCGGTCAGCTGACCGCGGCGCAGGTGGGTGAGGGCGGTGCGGCTCTATGAGCAGAGGGCTCGCCCCCGGCGGTCAATACACGCGCTCTCCCGCATGTTACCGGCTGGTAGCATATCGCCGGCATATCGGAATCCGCATACGTGCTGGCAACACCACGCTTCCTTGAATGGAGGCATGACCTACAGCGAGCCACCACGAACAGTGGCCTACCGCGCCCGGTCGCTGGCGTCCTCGTCCTCCCCGGCCGTCCCTGCAGTGGGAATCACAATTTATGGATGCGGGCAGGACGAGGCCGTTTTGTTCCGGGAGATGGCGCCTCGCTTTGGCGTAATTCCAGCTATCACAGAGGCGGCGGTGTCTGAGGCTAATATTGAACTGGCATTCGGGAACCGGTGCATCAGCGTGGGTCATAAGACTCAGATCACAATCTCCACACTTTTCGCGCTCAGCCAGGCCGGTGTGGAGTATATCTCCACAAGGAGCATTGGTTATAACCATGTCAATGTGAACTACGCGAAGAGCGTCGGCATTACTGTTGGTAACGTCGCCTATTCGCCCGACAGTGTGGCTGACTACACGCTGATGCTGATCCTGATGGTCGTGCGAAATGCGAAATCCATGATCCGCCGTGCAGATATTCACGATTACAGACTGAACGATGTGCACGGGAAAGAACTACGCGATCTGGCCATCGGGGTAATTGGAACAGGACGCATTGGCGCTGCAGTCGTGGACAGGCTGCGGGGTTTTGGCTGCCGTATATTGGCCTATGACAGTCGTCCCAAGACCGCTGCTGATTACGTTCCTCTCGATGAATTGCTGCAGCTGAGCGACATCGTAACACTCCATACACCGCTTAACGCGGATACACGCCATCTGCTAAATCGTCAGCGTATCGGGCAGATGAAACACGGTGCGTTCATTATCAATACTGGGCGCGGTGCACTTCTTGATACCGAGGCCCTCATTTCAGCGCTGGAAAGCGGCAGATTGGGCGGTGCGGCGCTGGATGTCCTCGAAGGAGAGGAAGGAATATTCTACGCCGACTGCAGGAGCAAGCCCATTGAAAGCAAGCCGCTGCTGCGGCTGCAGCGGCTGCCGAATGTGGTTATCAGCCCGCACACAGCCTATTACACAGACCACGCCCTGAGCGGCATGGTTGAGAACTCCATCATCAATTGCCTGAAATTTGAAAGGGAAAAATCAGCATGGACAGGCTGAGGGTCGGGATCATATTCGGGGGCTGTTCCGAAGAGCATCCCGTCTCCGTCATATCCGCGCAGGAAGTCGCCAAAAACCTTGATGCCGGTAAGTATGAGCCGTTCTGGATCGGGATTACGAAGAGCGGTGCCTGGAAGCTCTGTGACGGCCCTGACGCGAATTGGGAAAACGGCAGTTGCCGTCCGGCTGTGCTGTCGCCGGACAGAAGCGTCCACGGATTGCTTGTCCTGGAGCAGGAACAATACAAGATGATCCGCCTGGATGTGGTGCTGCCCGTTCTGCACGGCAAACTCGGCGAGGATGGTGCGATGCAGGGATTGCTGGAGCTCTCCGGCATCCCCTACGTAGGCTGCGATGTCCAGAGTTCGGCTCTGTGCATGGACAAAGCCCTTGCCTACATCGTCGCCAGAAGCGAGGGAATCGCAACCCCGAATTACTGGGCTGTCACGGCGAACGAGGATATTGATCCCGGCCGGTTTACCTATCCCGTCTTTGTAAAGCCGGCCCGTTCGGGGTCATCTTTCGGTATCAGCAAGGTAACCCGGAAAGAAGAACTGCCGAATGCGGTGGAAACCGCAAGACAGTACGACTCGAAGGTGCTGATTGAAGAGGCTGTCGCCGGCAGCGAGGTCGGATGTGCCATCTTGGGGAACGATCTGGATCTGATTGCAGGCGAGGTAGACCGGATTGCTCTATCTCATGGTTTCTTCCGAATCCATCAGGAGAGTGAGCCTGAAAGCGGTTCCGAGAACTCAACACCAATCGTGCCCGCTGACATTCCGGCAGAGTTGCGCTCGCTCGTCCAGAAGACGGCAAAGGACCTATACCGCGCCCTGGGATGCAAGGGGCTATCGCGGGTGGACATGTTCCTCAAGGAAGACGGAGAAGTAGTCCTTAACGAGGTCAACACTCTGCCTGGCATGACCCCATACAGCCGTTACCCCAGAATGATGGCAGCCGCAGGGCTGCCGCTTGCCGAAGTGATCGACCGGCTGGTGTCGCTGACATTGACGGGGAAAGCCGATGAAAAATGACTTCGTCTTTGTAGACGAGTTTGCACCCGGCATACGCTGGGATGCCAAATACGCGACATGGGACAACTTCACCGGCAAACCAGTAGACGGATATCTGGCAAATCGAATCGTCGGCACGAGGGCTTTGTGCGCAGCTCTGGAAAGCGCGCAAGAAAAGGCCGCATTCCTTGGCTTCGGCTTGCTCCTCTGGGACGGGTACCGTCCGCAGCGCGCCGTAGACTGCTTTCTGCGCTGGTCAAGACAGCCGGAGGATGGCCGGACGAAGCTGCGGCACTACCCGAATATCGGCAGGCCCGAGATGTTCGAAAAGGGATATGTGGCCGCCAAGTCGGGCCACAGCCGGGGCGGCACAGTTGACCTGACGCTCTATGGCTTGGCGACCGGTGAACTTGCCCCCATGGGCGGGGACCATGACCTGATGGATCCAGTCTCACACCATGGAGCAAAAGGAATCACGCAAGCCGAAGCGAGAAACCGTCAATACCTGCGTACCATCATGCAGGCCTGTGGTTTTAGTTCATACGAATGCGAGTGGTGGCATTACACACTGAAACACGAACCTTACCCAAACACTTATTTTGATTTTCCCATCACATAGTCGGGCCGACCAAATAGACTGCCAGAGCGCTGAAAGTATTGATAGTGGACACACTCATCGCCGGGAGCATGCCGACCTCCTTCGCCCGGCACGAGCCTGCCGAAGTGCAGGCGGCCCCCCCGGCGNNACTTCGCCGACGCGCTGCGCCCGGTGGAGCCCACGGCCGAGATCACCGCCCGCGGCTACCCGCTCGAACTCATCCAGCCGGTGCCGCTGCCGCGCAAACTGAACCGTGCCCTGCTGCAGACGCCGGGCAGGCTGCGCGACTCAGTGCTGGCGGCCGGGGCGGTGCTCGACCGCGTGCGGGCCGAGGTCGTGGTGGGCTTCGGCGGCTACGTGGCCGGGCCGGCCTACTTCGCCGCCCGCAGGCAGGGCCTGCCGATCGTCGTCCACGAGGCGAACGCGCGGCCCGGAGTGGCCAACCGGCTGGCGGCCCGGATGACGACGCACGTGTTCACCGCCTCGCCGAGTGCCCGGCTGGCTCACGCCACCGCCATCGGGATCCCGCTGCGGTCGGCGATCACCGGGCTCGACCGGCCCGCGCTGCGCGACACAGCCCGGCAGCGGTTCGGCCTGCGACCCGACGGGCCGGTACTGATGGTCACCGGCGGTTCGCTGGGCGCCCGGGGCGATCAACGCCGCGGTGTCCGGCGCGGCTGCGGTGCTTCGGGCGGCCAGCGTGCAGGTGCTGCACATCACCGGGCCGCAGCACGCGGTCCAGGTGCCGGACGGTCACCCTGCCGACCCGCCCTGCATCGTCATCCCCTACGTCGAGGAGATGCAGTACGCCTACGCCGCGGCCGACTTCGCGCTG
>DPMS01000785.1 GCA_003541285.1 Actinomycetota bacterium | reverse complement strand
GACGGCGGCTGGATGTTCAACTGGCAGGCCTGGTCCCAGGCCGCCGAGCGGGAATGGCGCGGCGTCGTCACGGTTGACGCACTCCACCTCCTGCGCGCCAACGGCCGCTGAGGCGGCACGCGTAACGCGATCGGCCGGGACGGCGTTTGTCTGTCTGAGATGCCAGTCCTCCCCCGTTTCAGCGCTCGCCCGCCAGCCGACCAGGCACCGGTGTTCGCTGACCTCTCGGGCCGCCGCCGGCGGCGGATGCGGCGCCTAGGCCTTGGCGCCGGCGCCGCGCTACTGGTATGCCTGGCGGTCATGGCTGCCGGGCTGCTCGGGGGGCCGCAGGCGTCGCTCATTCCATGGGCCGGCCTAGACGCTGGGACCTCCGGCAGCCCGACCCCGGCCAGAACGTCAGGCACGGCCGGGACGGGCGCACCCAGGCCGGTGCCCGGTCCGGCGATCATGCCGTCCCCGGCGTCCTCGCCATCCGCTGGCCGGTCCTCGGCGCCGGGCTCTTCTTCATCGGCCATCACGACTTCTCCCGCCGCCACCAGCGGCAGCCCGGCCCCGGTCACCAACCGGGCGAGCAAGACGCCGCCGGGGCGCAACCGGACATCCACGCCGTCCCCGTCCAAGCACGCCAATGGCGTCTGACCCGGGTGCCGTGCCGCGGTTTCCCCGGCACCGGCGAGCGAGGACGCCGCGTGGGCACTGGCTGCTGGTCGGCCTGGTCATGCTGGTCTTCACGCTCGGGCTGCTGATGGAGGGCTTCACTCATGGCGTGCTCGGCGAGAACGGTTCGACCGTCGCGCAGGCCGCGGCACACGGGCCGGCCGCGCCCGCGACGGTGATCGACGGCGGCCCGGTCGTCAACGCGACCGGCGCGCACCCGCGAAGCTACTCGATGCCGCCCCGGACGGCCGCACTGACCTTTGACGACGGGCCGGACCCGGTCTGGACTCCACAGATCCTGGCCGTCTTGCGCCGCTATCACGTGCCAGCCACGTTCTTCGTGGTCGGCGCCCATGCGGCTGCCTACCCCGGGCTCGTCCAGCAGGAGCTGCGTCAAGGTGACGAGGTCGGGGCGCACACCTACACCCACCCCGACCTGACCGGTGGCTGGCAGGAACAGCTTCAGCTCACGCTCACCCAGAACGCGCTTGCCGGGGTGGCGGGCGTCCACACCAGCCTGCTGCGGCCGCCGTACAGCAGCGCGCCGGACGCGGTCAGCGCAGCTGACTGGCGCGCCTACCGCCAGGCGGGCGGTGACGGCTATCTCGTGGTGCTGACCAGCCTCGACACCCGCGACTGGGCACGTCCGGGGGTGGCCAGGATCGTCGCGGCGGCCGTGCCCAGGCCGGGCAAGGGCGCGATCATCATGATGCATGACTCCGGCGGGAACCGGAGCGAGACCGTCAGGGCGCTGCCCGCGATCATCACCGGGCTGCGGGCCCGGGGCTACCGGTTCGTCACCGTCACCGGCGGGCTCGGGCTGCCCAGCGCGGACGCGCCCGCCACCACCAGCCCGCGCCTGGCCGGCCTCGCCCTCGTTGTCACCCAGCAGGCAGCCGACCATGCCGTCGCCCTGCTGGCGATCATGCTCATCGCGGCCACCGCACTGACAGTCACGCGGGCACTGGTGCTGGTCGGGTTCGCCCGCATGCACCGCCGCCACCTCACCAGGAAGGGCCGCCCCGCCGGTTTCCGGGGGTACGCGCCCGGGGTCAGTGTCGTCGTCCCGGCGTACAACGAGGCCGCCGGGATCGCCGCGACCGTGACCTCCCTGGTGGAGAGCTGGTACGAGGGACCGCTTGAAGTCATCGTGGTGGACGACGGTTCCGCTGACGCCACCGCGGAGATCGTGGCCCGGCTTGCGCTGCCCCGGGTGCGGGTGATCAGGCAGCGCAACGCCGGTAAGCCCGCCGCGCTGAATCACGGTATCGCAGTGGCGCGTTATGACGTCCTGGTGCTCGTGGACGGTGACACGATCTTCGAGCCGGACGCACTGGCCCGCCTGGTGGACCGGCTGCGTGAGCCCCGCGTCGGCGCGGTGAGCGGGAACACCAAGGTGGGCAACCGCGGCGGCATCCTCGGGCGGTGGCAGCACCTCGAGTACGTCATGGGCTTCAACCTGGACCGGCGGATGTACGACATGCTTGGCGCCATGCCGACGGTGCCCGGTGCGATCGGCGCCTTCCGCCGCGGCGCGCTCGCCGCGGCGGGCTGGGTGAGCGACGACACACTGGCCGAGGACACCGACCTGACCATGGCGGTCAGCCGGGCCGGGTGGCGGATCACCTACGAGGAGTCCGCCATCGCCTGGACCGAGGCTCCCGCCAGCCTGAGCCAGCTGTGGCGGCAGCGGTACCGGTGGTGCTACGGCACCTTGCAGTCGATGTGGAAGCACCGGCGGGCGGTTACCGATCACGGCGCGTCCGGCAGGTTCGGCCGCCGCTGCCTGACCTATCTCGTGCTCTTCCACGTCCTGCTGCCGCTGTTCGCCCCGATGGTTGACGTCGCCCTGATCTACAGCCTGCTGTTCCTGAACCCGCTGCGGGCAGCGGAATTCTGGTCCGGGTTCGCCGTCCTGCAGATGCTGATCTGCGCCTACGCACTGCGCCTGGACGGCGAACGGCTGGGGCCACTGTGGGCGCTGCCACTTCAGCAGGTGGTCTACCGCCAGCTGATGTACCTGGTCACGATCCAGTCAGTGATCACCGCGCTGCTCGGGAGCCTGCAGCGCTGGCAGCCCATCCACCGTTCCGGGACCTTCTCGGAGATCGCGCCGCCGTCCCCGCCCGATGCC
>DPMS01000892.1 GCA_003541285.1 Actinomycetota bacterium | reverse complement strand
CACGCAAGTGCGTAACAGAAATTTCTAAACGGGATGACACATGGGATGATGCACCAGCACAAGAACGCCGGTAGGGTTCCTGCCAGGCGGCCCGCCCACCCTGGGCCACCATCCCCCAGCGCAGTTGCGCGGAAGAAGGTGAGGGACCATGCCCGGACCCACCGCCCCGACCGCCCGGCGGCGGCGGCTCGGCCTGGAGCTGCGCCGGCTGCGCGAGGCAGCCGGCATCAAACTCGACCAGGTCGCCGCGCAGATCGACCTGACCACCTCCACCCTGTCGCGGATCGAGACCGGCAAGGCCCCCTGCCGCACCACCTACCTGACCGCCATGCTGGACATGTACGGCGTCACCGACCCCCAGCAGGTCCAGGTGCTCAAAAACATGGCGCGCGAGGGCCAGCGCAAGGGCTGGTGGGCCGACTACGACGGCCTGCCCGCAGAGTTCGGCATCTACGTCGGGCTGGAATCCGTGGCGGCATCGCTGCGCTCCTACGAGGCCCAGCTCGTCCACGGCCTGCTGCAAACCCGCGACTACGCCCGCGCCGTGTTCCGCGCCTGCGACCGCAAGGCCACCGCCGAGCACATCGACCGCCAGGCCGAACTGAGGATGAAACGCCAGGAGGCGCTGACCCGCCCCGATGCCCCGCTGGAGCTGTGGGCCGTCCTGGACGAGGCGGTGCTGCGCCGCCCGGTCGGCGGCCCGCAGGTCATGCGCGCCCAGCTCGGCAAGCTGCTGGAAGCCGCCGAACTGCCGAACCTCACCGTGCAGGTGCTGCCGTTCGCCCAGGGCGCCCACGCGGGCCTCAACGGCCCGTTCTGCATCATGGACTTCCCCGGCGGCGACCCCGCCACGGTCTACGTCGGCAGCGCCGCCGGGAACACCTTCCTGGAGAAAGCCCACCAGGTCCAGCGCTGGGCCGAAGCCTTCGACCAGCTCCGCGCCGCCGCCCTGTCACCCGGCGACACACGCGAAACGATCGCTACACTGAGCGCCGAGACCTGACCCCGCGAAAAGGAGCGCTTGATGCTCCACGACCCCGCCCTCACCCTCGCCCACTGGTTCAAGGCCACTGCCAGCAACACCCCTAGCGGCGGCTGTGTCCAGACCGCATTCCTCCCTGACGGCCGGGTGGCCCTCCGCGACTCCAAGAACATCCACAAGCCCCCGCACATCTTCACCCGGCACGAGTGGGAGTGTTTTCTCGACGGCGTCAAGAAGGGCGAATTCGATCCCAGAGACTGAGGCGCGAAGGCGTCTGCTGATTGGGCTCTTGCCGGCCGGCAAACCGTGCCAGGGCAAGAGCCCAATCGCTTGTCATGTGTGGTCGAAGCTGCCAGCCTTGATGGCGTCGCAGAACGCCTGCCAGGCGGCACGCGTGAAGACCAGGGCAGGCCCAGGATGCTGCTTGGAGTCGCGAACCGCTACGTGCCCGCTGGGAGCTACCGCGACCTCCACGCACTCTCCCTGCGGGCTGCTGTAGCTGCTCTTACGCCAGGCAAGACCGCCCAGGTGGGCGGCCGGGCAATGGACGCTGGTTCTCACCGGGAATCACCTCCGTCGAGTATTGATTCGATGATCATCGTGGATTGGCGCGGCTGCGCACTGATCATGGTGAGACGCTCCATGGCAATCAGATAGGCGTCTACTTCGGCCCTTTTGTCGATGTACAAGGCACCCGTCAGGTGCTCGACGTAGACCATGTCGGGCACCTCCGCGCTTTCGAACCGGATGATGCTGAAACTCCCCACTGCGGCATGGCCGCCGGAGCCGAACGGTGTCACCTGCAGGGTGAGGGTGGGCCGGGTGCTGGCCTCAAGCAGGTACTCAAGCTGCTCCCGCATCACCTCGGGGCTGCCGATGCGACGCCGGAGGACAGCCTCGTCAACGACCGCCCACAGGTACAGTCCGCCATCCCGGACCCTGCGCTGGCGGTCCTGGCGCAGCTCGACCCGGAGCATGGCCTCATTGGGCGGGAAGTCAGCCAGTTCCATGAGCGCGGCGGCGTAGCCGTCTGTCTGGAGCAGGCCGGGGACGAACTGTGACTGGTAGGTGCGGATCGACCGGGCCGCCTGCTCCAGGCCGATGTAGGTCTGCAGCCAGTCCGGCACAAGCTCGCCGTAGCGGTGCCACCAGCCGCGCTGGCCTGCCTGGGCGGCAAGGGTCAGCAGCTCTTCCCGCTCGGCGGGGTCGGTGACGCCGTACAGGGTCAGCAGGTCCTCGGCGTCGATCTCCCGGACTGGGCTGCGGCCAAGCTCGATACGGCTGATCTTGGAATCCGTTGCCCGGATGGCGCGGGCGGCCTCGTGCGGGGTGATGCCCTTGGCCTCGCGCAGGTGGCGCAGCCGCGATCCCAGCAGGAACCGCAGCACGGTGGGTCCCGGCGACTCATCCGCCACGCCCGTCTCCCTTCCTGCCGGGGATGTCACGCCCGTTGTGACCGCTCTTGCGGTGGCCCGACGGCATCCATCCAGTAGGTTCTGCGCACTTGCGTCACAAAGTTGCATGATCAAGGCTCATNNGATTGTTCGTATCGGAGTCTGAGAGGTCCTACGGTGAATACAGATCGCGACTGGATGAACACGTTCCGGCCGGATATCCCGAGCACGGCGCGCCTGTACGACTATTACTTAGGTGGCAAGGATAACTTTCCGGCCGACCGGGAACTCGCGGAGCGGCTGCTGGCCGAAGTCCCGGAAATCAGAATTGCTGCGAGAGAGAATCGGGCGTTCCTGCAGCGCGCCGTCCGTTATCTGGTGGCGGAGGCGGGAATCCGTCAGATCGTCGACGTCGGTACGGGCCTGCCGACCGCAGGGAACGTCCATGAGATCGCTCAGAAGATCGAGCCAGGCTGCCGGGTCGTGTATGTGGATCATGACCCAGTCGTCATGGCTCACGCCCTTGACTTGCTGCA
>DPMS01000924.1 GCA_003541285.1 Actinomycetota bacterium | reverse complement strand
TTCACCTGGTGGCCGTGCAGCAGCGCGGAAGCACTGCGGCTGGCCGGGGCCGGCCTGGTCCACGCGGCAGGGGTCCACTTGCGCGGACCGACCGGCGAGTACAACACCGGCGTGGTCCGCGACCGGCTCGGCCAGCGTGGCGCCGAGGTGGTCGGCTTCTCCGCCTGGCGGGAAGGGCTGGTGCTGCCCCCCGCCTTCGCCGGTGAGGTGTCCGGGCTGGCTGACATCGCCCGCCGCGGCCTGCGGCTGGTGAACCGGGAGGCGGGTTCGGAGGCCCGGCGGGTGCTCGACCGGGAGATAGAGCGGCACGGCATCGACCCGGGGTCGCTGCCGGGCTACGGCACCCGGGCCACCGGTCACCTGCAGGTCGCCTCGGCGGTCGCGGCCGGCCTGGCCGACGCGGGGGTGGCGAGCGAACCAGCCGCGCTGGCCTATGGCCTGGCCTTCCTGCCGCTCGCCGCCGAGCGCTTCGATCTGGTGATTCCGGCCAGCCAGTCCGGCTCGCGCGAGATCCAGGCGCTGCTCAAGGTGCTGACCTCGCCCTGGCTGCTGGCTCAGCTCACGATCCTGCCCGGTTACGACGCGGCCCGCTGTGGCGAGCACGTCGCCTCGCTCTGAGCCCGCGGCTGCTGCATAACTCCATCCTGCCGTAGGGTCCCTGCGCAGGTTCCTCGCCCGCTGGCGCTGCGGCCCGGTGTTTACCAGGATGTGCTCGCCATCGGTGTCGACCCAGGTCAGTAACGCCTGCGGCTGACCGGAGGGCATCAGCGTCACCACCGTGGCCAGGTTCTTTCCCTTGGCGAGGCGAACAGTGCCGGCATCCAGCGGCATAACAGCGGCTCCTTTTTCCGTGCCGGCATCATGATCCGTGAACGCGGTCAGTGGCCGTAGACCGGGACCATCAGGGCCCGGGCGAGCGTGTGGAAACGCATGTTGAAGCCGCCGACCGCGCAGGAGACGCTGTCGTCCACGCTAAGGGTCTCCACGTCGAGTGCGTGCACGGCGAAGAAGTAGCGGTGCGGCGGGTCGCCGGCCGGCGGCGCGGCGCCGCCGAAGTCGTGCGAACCATAGTCGTTACGCAGGCAGAACGCTCCCGCAGGCAGGCCGGACTTGTCTCCGCTCACCGCGCCGGTGGCCAGTTCGGTGACTGACGCCGGCACATCGAGCAGCACCATGTGGATGAACCCGAACCCGGTCGGGGCGTCAGGGTCGAAGCAGGTGATCCCGAAACTCTTGGTCTCCGCCGGGAATCCGTGCCAGCGCAGGTGGGGCGAGAGGTTCTCCCCGGACACGCCGAATCCGCTGTAGACCTGCGCCATGCCCATCATCTGGCCGTCGGCGACGTTGTCACTCTCCAACGTGAAAGAGGGAACCGCGGGGAGGAAGTCGTATGGCGACGGTGGACGGTCGGTCATAGTGATCTCCAAAGTCGTAGGGTGATCGGCCCGGCCCCCCTACGCTATCGAGCAGCGCCGCAGTAACGGTCAGCAATCCCTTCAAACACACCGGCATAACGAATGGCTCGTGGTACTGCCCGTCGGAGGTGAGCAGGTGGCTCCCGGATCATTGGTCTGGATCCGCCGCCTGTCCTTTGCCGTCGTGCTGGCCGTGGCCGCCGTGGCACCCGGCCCGGCGTCCGGGTCCCCGTCGCTGCTGTGCAGCGGATCGGGCTGCGAGCGAGCCGGTGCGGTGCGCTGGGCGCACCGGCTGCCCGGAGCATGGATCGTGCAGAACGCCCTGATGGGCATCACGCCCAGGCAGGGTCAGGCGTATGCCGCACTCGGTGACCAGGTCGCCGCCGTCGGGGGCGGTCTGACCGTCTCCGCCTACTCGGCGCGCACCGGCCAGTTGCGGTGGCGGACGGCACTCGCCGGTTTCCCGTCAGGGTCGGCCATCGTGTCGGTCCGGGCCTGGCCGGGTGTCGTCACGGCCGGGGTCGGGCTGCCCGCCGTGGCCGGGATCGCCGGCTGGGGTACGTCGCGGGAGGAGGTAGTCCTGGCCGCGGCGACCGGCCGCCGGATCAGGGCCTATCCGGCGGCGCCGTTCGGCGGGGCGGTGGCGGCCGGTACCGCCGCCACGGTGATCGTCGGAATGCACGCGGTGACCTGCTACGCCAATCGCACCGGGCGGGTGCTCTGGACCCGGCCGACCGGTGCAGCGGCGCAGGCCTGGCAGGTGAACGGCGGCGATATATATGTCACGATCGCCGCTGGTGGTTATCTGGGCACGGCGCCGGTCACGGCGCTGCGGCGGATCAGCCTGCGCACCGGTTCGCAGGTGCTGGTCCGGCCGGTCACGCACGCCTATGCCGGGACGCTTAGCCTGGTGTTCGACGGGGTGGTGTTCTTCTCCCGGGCGAACGGGATCACTGCCTACAGCGCGAGCACCGGGGCGCGCCTGTGGCATCGCGCGGTGGCGCAACCGGAAAGCGTGGATGTCGCGGCCGGGCGTCTCTACCTCGTCGCCGGGAACGCACTGGTCGGGGTAGACCCGCTGACCGGGGTCAAGCTGGCCCGCGTCTCCGGCGCCATGGCCGCGGCATCGGCCGGGCTGTACGGCGTGCGGGAGGGCGCCGTATTCGGGCTCGATCGCGGCGCCCTCGGTAAGGCCTGGGGATATGACGTCGCTACCCAGCGGGTGCTGTGGACCAGCCCCCCGCTGCCGTGGCCGCATTATTTCGTGGACCTGTCTGGCATCGGGGGAAGCTCCTCCCCATGGCGGGACGGGGTGCTGCTGGCCATCTGCGCGCGGCTCGGCCCGGCGCCGGGGGGCAGCGCACCCCAGCGGTGTGCGCGGCCGGAACTCATCGCGCTCAACCGCTGATCGCTGGGCCGCGCTCTGTTACCCCCGGCGGCATGTTCTGGGCCGGCTCACGGTTGTCCCTCCTGGGGACGGGAAACCAAGCCGGGGAGCGGCCGGCGATCGAGGGAGCAGAACATGAAGTGGCGGCGCGCGGGCCGCCGGGTAGCGGATGACGCGCCCAGGGTGGTCGTGGTTGGCGCGGGGTTCGCGGGGCTGGCGGCGGTTGCCGAGCTTGTGCGCCTTGGCATGCAGGTCATGCTGGTCGACCAGAACGTTTACAGCACCTTTCAGCCATTGCTGTATCAGGTCGCTACCGGGGGACTGAATCCAGGAGATGTGGCCTATCCGGCGCGGGCCTTTACCCGGCGGCAGGGAGCGCGGTTCCGGCTGGGCATGCTGACGGGGATCGAGCTGGCGGCGCGGCGGATCGCGCTGGCCGACGGGGAGCAGTTCGAGTACGACTACCTGATTCTGGCGACCGGGGTCTCGGCGGCGTACTTCGGCGTGACCGGGGCGGCTGAGCACAGCCTGGGCCTGTACACCCGGCGGGATGCCATTGTGCTGCGCGATCACATCATGTCGTTGCTGGAGCGTCTCGATATCGCCGGGCCGGGCAAGGACGTGAACTTCACCGTGGTCGGGGGCGGGGCGACCGGGGTGGAGGTGGC
>DPMS01000954.1 GCA_003541285.1 Actinomycetota bacterium | reverse complement strand
GGCGGACGTCGTATCCGGCAGAACGCAGCGCTTCGACCCGCTCGTTGCCGAACCAGCCTCGCTGCTCGACCACGACCCGCCGGCCCGCGGACGTCGCGGGCCAGCCAGGCATGCCGCCGATCGTGGAGATCTCCAGGCAGGCGGTGGAGTAGTCGTCGGCCGGTTCGGCCAGAACCCACCCGTAGGGCGCGAGCAGGTGCAGCATCGGGGCGTTGGCCAGGCTGATGACCGCACGCAGCCGCTTGAGCCCGGACTCGCGAGCGCGCTCCACCAGCACGTTGAGCAGCAGGCGGCCCAGCCCGGCGCCCTGGTAGCTGTCGAGGACGGTGAACGCCAGTTCGGCCGTGCCGTCCCCCATCAGCACATAGCGGGCCTCGGCGGCCAGCCGCCCTGGATCGCCTGCGGCGGCGGCGACGACCGACACCACCCTCGGCAGGTCGACGCGGGCGAACCTCTCCACCACGGCGGGCGAGGGCTGGCCTGCCTGGAAACGGCTCCGGAAGGATTCCCGCGACAACTCTGCGAACAGCCGGGCGATGGCGGAGGTGTCTTCCGGCCCCGCCGTGCGCAGCACGACGGCCCGCCCGTCCTTCAGCCGGTACTCTCCACTGCTCGCCATGATCGCACCATAGGCGAGCCCGCCAGCAGCGGCGTAGGGGCCAACGGCCCGAACGCGGGCAGGCTGTCATCTTGCTGCGCGAGCACCTTCTCGCGGGCCGCTTAACACTCGACGAGTTCTCCGAGCGGGTCGAAGCAGTGCTGCAGGCGCGCGTCGGGGGAAACCGGCGCGTGTCCAGGAAGACCTGCCCGACGTCCCCGCCGAGGCAGCAGCCGCCCCCGCCCCGCAGACCCGCCCGCTTCACGGCGGCCATCTTCGGTCATGTCGCATGCCGCGGCGGGCTCACCGTCTTCGGCGGCCCGCCAGTTCGCTGAAGTAGGCCCGCAGGCACGACCGGGCGTCCCGATGCCGGGGGTCGCGCACGCCGACCTGGACCATCGAAGCGACCAGCAACCGCTCGACCTCGGCCATCGCCGCGATCAGCCGGGCGCTGCCGCGCACTCAGCGGCCGCAGGATAGACCTGGCCGCATCATCGGAGCGCCTGTCAAGTTCGGCGCACTCAGCCAGCCCGCGGCGAGCACGGGTGCCAGCCCCCATGTGCGGCTGCATCACGCCGCGCCATCGCGCTCATCCGGCCAGGAACCGGTCCACCTGGCCGAGGAACGCCTCGCGCTCGGAGAGCAAAAAGAACATATGGCCGCCCCGGAACACTTCCATCTGTGAGCCGGCAATACCCGCGTGCATGCGTCCGGCCAATTCCAGTGGCATGGACCTGTCCCGCCGGCCGTGCAGGATCAGGGTGGGCGCCTGTATGAGGCCCAGGCGCCCGCTGGCGTCGTAACGCACCGATGCCTCACGCTGCCGCTGGTGCGCATACCGGGGCTGCGGGTATTTACCCCGCAGCAACCCGAGCCAGGTCAGTGGCAGCAGCAGCCGCATCGGCCAGGACATCGTGACCTTCCCGCGCCCGGCGGCAGACGTGCTGACCAGCACGAGTTTGCCCACCTGCCCCGGATGCGCCAGGGCGGACTCCAGCGCGATGCGCCCGCCCATGGAGACCCCCATGATGTGCGCCCGCTCGATGGACAGTGCCTCCATCAGCCCGGCCGCGTCGTCGGCCATCATCGCGATCGTGTACGGGATGTCCGGCTTGCTGCTGCGGCCCGAGCCGCGGTTGTCGAACGCCACCACCTGGTAGCGCCGCGCCAGCCAGGCGATGATCCCGGCGAACAGGGTGATGTCGCCGCCCAGTCCGCCGATGAGCAGCAGCGGTTCTCCCGCGCCGTGCACTTCGTAATACAGGGTGATGCCATTGACCTGAGCCGTGGGCATGCCGTGCACCGTAGCAGCGGCGCTGGCGGGCACCGGATCAGGGGCTGGCCGGTGGCTCGTGCGGGAGGGTTCCGCGCCAGGCCGCGAGCGCCATCCGGTCGTCTCGGCTGAGTCCCGCGGCGGTGAGGACCCCGGCCAGACCCAGGCCAGCGACGGCGGCCCGGAAGGCGCCTTCCGTTGTGGTGCCCAGGGTCCGGCAGAAGGCGCCGATCTCGGCCTCGTCGTTGTTGCGGTTCACTGTCGAAGCGCGCAGGTCGCCCAGGCGCACGGTCTCCATGTAGTCGTCGACGATCTGGCCGGGCCCGGCGCCGGCCGCGGCCAGCAGCAGCATGGCGATCATGCCGGTCCGGTCCCGCCCATGCAATGGAACAGCACCCCGCCAGGTGGGGCGCTGACGATGGCTGACAGCGCCGCGCCGGCCCGCTCGGGCATTGCTTCCAGATGGGGCAGGAAGTACAGGGCGGTGCCGACAAGCCCGTTGTCCCAGTAGTCCTTCCAGAAGTCCTGGTTCTCCAACGGGCGTCACCAGCCCGTCAACCTCCAGCCCGCGAGGTCGCGCCGGGCCGGACGCGCTCACCTCGCCACCCCTGGTCATCGCTGCGCCTGCCCGATCATGGGCTCTCCTCCTCAGCGCGCCGGAACATGCGGGCCGCAATCACCGGAAACATTGCCCATTGGGCGGGGTCAAGGACACGGCCCGGGGCAGCGGTGTCAGCCACCGAACCTCACGTTCTGCCCGGCGAGATGCACCAGCACGCCCTGGCCGGTGACGCTGACACCCTCGACCGTCATCCCCAGCGGCAGGTCAGGCAGCGGCAGGGTGACGTCACGCAGCGAGCCGAGTGCCGCCACCGGGATGCCACCGGCGGAGATCACCGCGATGCGGATGCCGCCGGGGCCGGCCCGGGTCACCCGTGCGGTGGCGGTCCCGGTGACCGGGCCCAGGCCGGCGGTGATCTTCACCCGGTCAGGGCCGTCGGCGGAGACCGTAAGCCCTGGCATGCCGGCCACCCCGGCGAGGCCTGCGAAGCCGACCTGGGCGGTGCCGGAAAGCCGGGAGGCGGTGCTGGTGTTGCCGCCGGCGCTGACCCGTATCCCGTACAGGGTGACGTCGAGGCGCTTGACCTCCACCGGCCCGAGCTTCTTGCCGGCTGCGCTGATCACGACCTTGTTCACGCGTCTGGCCGCCACCTGGGTCAAGAACGGGAAGCCCGCGATGGTCACCTGCGGCTTCGCGGCGAAGCCCCGGTCCTCGACCCGCGCGGCCAGCCGGTCCTCCGCGTAGCCCACGGCGACCCGGTCGGCAATGAGCAGGACAGCCAGCACTGCCACCAGGACGGCCACGACGATCACACACCAACTATGGGGCACCCAAGCCGTAAGCTGACCGCGTGTGCGACCCGGGTCTCCCGTCACGTGAGAGCCCCGCCGACTGGAACCGGCAAGTCAGCACCGAGCACCGACACGTTCCATGGCCACTTCGTGAAGCTTGTGCCCGACGAGCAGGTGGTCGAAGTACTCGAGTTCGAGACAGCCGATCCCGGGTTTCGCGGCACGATGACGATGACGCTCACCGAGGCAGCCGACGGCACCGATGTCCTCATCGTGCACGAAGGAGTTCCCGACAAGGTGCCCGCCGCCGACAACGAGACGGGCATCGGATGGCACTGGCGAACCTCGCCAGGCTCGTCGAGGCAGGCTAGCACCGCCCGATCAGCGGCCCAGGCGGGCCCGGACCAGGCGCGGGAGCGCTGCTGGCCCGGTGATGGGACGGAACCGGTCTGATGCGGACTGCAGGGCCTGGTACTCGCCGTCGGTGAGTTCGATGTCGGCGGCGGCGACATTGCTCTCAAGCTGCTCGACGCTTGATGCGCCCGGGATCGCGACCACGGCAGGGTGGTGGATGACCCAGGCGAGGGCGGCCTGCGCGGGGGTGGCCGAGTGCGCGTCCGCCACCTCGCGGAGTGCCACGATCAGCTCGCCGGCCCGCTCCAGGTTGTCGGGAAGGAACAACGGGTTGCTGGCCCGGACGCGGTTCACCGGCAGATTGTCCCGGTGATACCTGCCCGACAGCAGCCCCTGCGCGAGCGGGCTGTACGCGATGACGACATGACCGGTCTCTTCGGCGAACGGCAGCAGGTCGCGCTCGGGAGAGCGGGCGGCGAGGCTGTAGCGGATCTGGTTGCTCAGGACCCGGCTGCCCAGCGCCTCCTCCGCGGCGCGCCAGCGCCCCAGGGAGTAGTTGCTGACCCCGACTTCGCCAACCAGCCCCACGCGCCGCAGCGCGCGCATGCCACGCATGATCGTCCCGTCGCGGACCACCGGATTGGGCTGGTGCACCTGGTACAGGTCGAGCCGCCGGGTCCCGAGCCGGCTCGCGCTGGCCACCGCGCGCTGTTCCACCACCGGGGCGACCGGCATGACCGGGAAGATCTTCGTTGCGAGAAAGGCCGACTCGCGGTCCCCGCCGAGCGCCTCACCGAGGATCCGCTCGCTGCGCCCGAACCCGTAGATCTCAGCGGTGTCGAAAAGGGTGACTCCCAGTTCCAGTGCCCGGCGCACAATGGCGCGTGCCTCCTGCCCGGAGTACGACTCGCCATACCCCCACTCGCGGGAGCCGAACTGCCAGGTGCCAAGCCCGATCCGGGAAATCTTGGTGGCGGTGCCGTTGCCCAGATAACGCATGAACCCAGTGTCCCCCCCCACTGTCGCCGCCCGCTTCCCAAGCAGGGCATGGGGGCTGAAGATTCCGGCCGCTTCCCGGGCACGGCAGGGAGGCCGAAGATTCCGGCTGCCTGCCCGGGCACCCAGATGTCGAGCGGCCGGCCGGCCCGGGCCCTTGGCCCCCGCCGCGAGGGAACTGGGTCCCTGCCTGGCTCGCCGCCGGTGCGCCAGGCTGCGGGCATGAGCGCCCGGATGACGCACGTGAATGATCACGAACCACGGCCGGCACTGACCTTCCTGGGCGGTGCGGGCACGGTGACCGGCAGCAAGTTCCTGGTGGACACCGGCCAGGCGCGGGTCCTGCTGGAGTGCGGGCTGTTCCAGGGGGCGCGGGAACTCAGGCGCCGCAACTGGCAGCCGTTCGCGGTCCCGGCGCGGGAGATCGACGCGGTGGTCCTCACCCACGCCCATCTCGACCACTGTGGATACCTGCCCGCCCTGGTCCGCCAGGGCTACCCCGGCCCTGTGTTCGCCACCGGCTACACGGCTGAACTGGCCGAGATCGTGCTCCGCGACAGCGCCCGGCTGCTGGCCGAAGAAGCCGAGCACGCGAACTCCTACGGCTGGTCGAAGCACCACCCGGCGTTGCCGCTCTATACCGAGGATGACGTCGACCGCGCGGTCCGGCTGATCGTCCCGGTTGAGCAAGGCCAGGCGGTCGGCATCGCCCCGCGGGCCATGCTGACGCTCCATCACGCCGGGCACATCCTCGGCTCTTCCTGGGCCTCGCTGGCGTTCACCGATGGCAGGCGTTCGTGCACCATCGCCTCCAGCGGGGACCTCGGGCGCCCCGCACACCGGCTGCTCCGCCCGCCTGACCCGTTCACCGGGGCTGACGTCCTGCTCGTGGAGTCGACCTACGGGAACCGCAGGCACAGCGACGAGCAGGCCCGGCAGTCGTTCGCCCGCATCATCACCCGCACCCTGGGGCGTGGCGGCTCGGTGATCATCCCCGCGTTCGCCGTCGACCGGACCGAGGTCATCCTGCGGACCCTGCGCGAACTGCGCCATGCCGGTGAGATCCCGCAGACGCCGGTGCTCATCGACAGCCCGATGGCCCTGGCGGCCCTCGCGGTGTACCAGAAAGCGATCGCGTCCCGTTCCAGCGAACTCCGCCCCGAGATCATCGCGGACGGCACCGAGGCCCTCGATCCCGGGCTGATGGAAGAACTGCGCACGGCGGCGGAATCGATGACCGCGAACAAGCCGGCCGAGCCCTCGCTCATCGTCTCTGCCTCCGGGATGGCCACTGGCGGCAGGGTGCTGCACCATCTGCGGCACCTGCTCCCCGACCCGCGCAACACGGTGCTCATCGTTGGTTTCGCCGCGGAAGGAACCCGCGCACGCGACCTTGCCGAAGGAGCACGGGCAATCAAGATCCACGGCGAGTACGTGCCGGTCCGGGCCGAAATCGCGCAGGCGGACGCGTTCTCGGCACATGCCGACACCGACGATGTCCTGTCCTGGCTCGCTGACGCACCCGAACCGGTCACCACCTACGTGGTGCACGGCGAGCCATCCGCAGCCGCAGCCCTGCGCGACCGGCTTGACCATGAACTGGGCTGGACGGTGGCCGTGCCCACCCTCGGCGAACGCGTCACCGTCCGGGCGCGGAAACCCGCACCTGTGCGGGACGATGACCGGCGGCCACGGTAAGGGCGGCGCTGGCCTGCTCCCGCTGCTCAGCCGGACTCGCGCTGGCGGCGGCCGGTGAGGCCATCCACCACCAGCCCGAGGCCTACCCCGAGCAGCTCCGCAGAACAGCCAACGACCAGGTCATCACGCTCATCGAACGGGCCAAGGCGGCCGGCCAGTTGCGGGAGGACTTCGTCGGTGAAGACCTCCTGCTCTTGCTGATCGCCAACGCCGCGGTGGCGCATGTCACCTGCCCCGACGCGCCCGGTGCCTGGCGGCGGTTCGTGGCACTGGCGATCGACGCGTTCCGGCGCCACGACGCACCTCCCCTGCCGGCACCACCCTCGACCGCCCAGATGACCCGGGCCATGCTGCGCCTCGCCCAGGAACGCGGCTGCGGCAAGGCACATATGACAGCCGACCCGGACGGTAATTCCCGGCTCACCTGACCGAACGGCTCCGGTGACCAGACCGCCAGGGCGAACGCCTCCGGATGGCCAGCATGTACACGGCGATGGCCGCCTTGCCCGGCTCGTTCATCCGCTGCGGGGTCATGCTTGGCCGTCGCTGGCAATGGCCTGCCCGATAGCCGCGCGCAGGCCCATAGCGGTGGCGGCGTGGACGGTAATCGCCGGGCACCAGGCGGCCCACCAGCCGGACTGCGTGCCACGGGACTCACTGCCGCCCTGCACGGCAATCGCGGCTGCCTGAAAGAGAAGATAACCTCCGGCGGGCTGCTGCCCGGCGAGCAGATACCCCCAGTGCCACAACTGAGCGAAACATACCGCGTGAGCCGTAACACCGCCCTGCGCACTCCGGCTGCTCAAAGACGAAGGCCGCATCAAGATCGAGCCGGGCTGGGGCGCGTTCGTCGCCGAGCGCCACTAAGCCCCGGACCGCGCTCACCCAACCAGGATTCGACGACCTGGAGAAGGCCGATGTCGCCTACCGAGTCGAGGTGGCCGGCGGCCCGGACGGCGCTCCGGTCAGCAGCAACGCTGAGCTGACAAAGCTGGCCCTGGGAATCTGGACCGCATCCGCGGCGCCATGAGCCGCGCAGCACCTGCCCGCCAGGAGTGCGTCCCGGGGTGGACCTTCTGGCTGGCCTGAACCGCCGCTGGCTGGTGGCAGCCGGTCAGTGCCCCGCCCCGCCCTCGCCGGTCTGCACCGCGGCACCGCTGGCCAGCAGTTCCTCCACATTGCCGATGCCCCAGTCGGTAAGGACCTCCCGGGTGTGGGCGCCGGCCGGCGCCGGAGCGGCGGCCAGCTGGGCCGGCGTCCGGGAGAAGCGGGGTGCCGGGGCCGGCTGTGGCACACCGTCGCATTCGGTCAGCGTCCGGCGGGCGGCGAGGTGCGGATGCTGCTGTGCCTCGGCGAACGTCAGCACCGGCGCCACGCATGCGTCCGTGCCGGCGAAGACCGCGGCCCACTCGTCGCGCGTGCGTTCGGAGAACCGGTCCGCGAGCAGCCGCCGCAGCTCCGGCCATCGCGCCAGGTCGTTCTGCGGCGGCACGTCCGCCAGTTCGAGCAGCCGGATGAGCTCGGCGAAGAACTGCGGTTCGAGCGCGCCGACGGCCATCCACTCGCCGTCCGCGGTCTCGTAGACGTCGTAGTAGGGTGCGCCCGTGTCGAGCAGGTTGGTCCCCCGCTGATCCGACCACAGTCCCTGCGCGCGCATCCCGAACAGGAACGACGTGAGCGAGGCGGTGCCATCCACGATGGCCGCGTCGACGGCCTGCCCACGGCCCGATCGCTCGCGCTCCCACAGTGCCGCCAGGACCCCGGTGAGCAGGAACATGGTGCCGCCACCGAAATCACCGAGCAGGTTCACCGGCGGCTGCGGCGGGCCCCCCGCCCGGCCGATCGCGTGCAGGGCGCCGGTGATCGCGATGTAGCCGATGTCATGGCCGGCCATCCCGGCCCATGGCCCTTCCTGGCCCCAGCCGGTCATCCGGCCGTAGATCAGGCGGGGGTTGCGGGCCAGGCACACCTCCGGCCCGATGCCGAGCCGTTCGGCCACTCCCGGCCGGTATGGCTCGATCAGCACGTCCGCACGGTCGATCATCGCCAATAGTGCGTCCACGCCCCCCGGCTGTTTGAGGTCGAGGACCACTGACCGGCGCCCTCGCCCGATGACCGGGGCCCCGACGCCGGGCGCCTGGCTGGGCCGGTCCACCCCGACGACCTCGGCGCCGAGGTCGGCGAGCAGCATGGCTGCATACGGGCCCGGCCCGATACCGGCGAGCTCCACCACTTTCAGCCCGGCCAGCGGCCCGGTCGGATCCCCGCTCATGCACCGCTCTCTTTCCGCGACTGTGTCCTCCCGCGCGGTCGTGACGATACGCTTCCCGCCGCCGGCCGCCACCGCCGGGCCAGCAGCCAGCCGCCCGGCGGGGGCACGGGCGCGGCGCGGCCTGGGTCACTGGCGGCCGGACTCCTGCTGGACGGCGTCGTACCGCTCCCGGATGACGCGGCGCAGCATCTTCCCGCTCGGCAGGCGCGGCAACTGCGGCTCGAAGTCGATGCTCCTGGGGCACTTGTAGTGCGCCAGCCGGTCACGGCAGTAGGCGATGAGCCCGGCCGCCGGCGTCTCGCCCGGCTCAATCCCGGGCGCAGGCTCGACAACGGCCCCGACCTGCTGGCCCATCTCGGGATCGGGCAGACCGAGGACGCAGACGTCGCCGACCGCCGGGTGCAGGACGAGCACCTCCTCCACCTCCTTGGGGTAGATGTTCACCCCGCCGGACAGGATCAGGTCGGTGCGACGGCCGGACAGGTAGAGGTAGCCCTCGTCATCGAGGTAGCCAAGGTCAAGCTCACGGAAGGCCAGCCTGGCGCCGCTGCCGCCCGCGATCGCCGCAGGTTCATCTGGCTTGCTCGCCGCGATTACTGCTAGATCCATCGGCGAATCACACGACTGTTTGTACTACACGGCCCCTGCTCAAAGCTCCCGGCGCCCGCAGGTCAGCTGAACAGGTCGACGACCGCCGTCGAGCCGGAATCTCGGAGCAGTCGCCTGCCGACGATTTCCATGCGGGTACGCCAGTACTGCTCGGCGCCGGCCACATCCTTCGCCTCGACCAGGGACACGAGCTTGCGGTAGGCGCGGATCGCCTTGCGGAAGTCGGCCGCCGTCTGCAGCCGGTCGGACGTCCGGCTGACCGCGGTCGACATGTGCGTGGCGACCACCTCGCGCAGCACCCCCGCCTGCAGGGCGAGCGTCTGGTTGCCGGCCCGCTCCAGCATCAGCCGGTGGAAGCGGTACGCCGCGGCGGCCCACGCTGCCGGATTGCCTGCCTGGCCGTTACTTTCCACCAGCGCGCTCAGGTCGTCGATGCACTGGTTCAGGTCGATGATGTCCTGCCTGGGCCGCCGCGCCGCCAGCATGCCCGCGGCGGCAGGCTCCAGTACCATGCGCGCCTCGTAGACATCGGCGATGGTCGTGCCGCTCACCTGCAGCAGCAGGCCGACGTACCGCGCCGCGACCGCGATGTCGGGTGACAGCACCTGCGCGCCGCCCCGCGAGCCCCGGCGGACGTCGATCAGCGATTCCGTTTCCAGAATGCGGAACGCCTCCCGCAGCGTCGGCCGTGACACACCGAATTGCTCCATGAGGGTGATCTCCGGCGGCAGCGTGTCACCGGCCTTCAGTTCCCCGCGCACGATCTGCCCGCGCAACTGGGAAGCGATCAGCTCAGCGGTCTTGGGAGCGCGGACGGGCCGGCCAATGGGGCCTGGAACGCCAAGCGCACTGGACACGAGTGCCTCTCCCAGCGAATTCGGTTATCTCAGTTCACCGAAATGATCAGGTGAGCCGCAGCCAGGACGCCCCGGTTCACAGGTCACCGGCTGGACGCCTGACGATCATCGAGGCGGCGGCGCAGATGCACGCGTTCCCGCACGACGAGTGCCCGTTCGTCGCCGCCAAGTTCGCGATGGCGGTCAGGACGTGGGCGGACAGGTCGGCCAGGTGGATTCCGGACAGTCCTCCGTTGCGCTTGCCGACGGGTGTCCTGACAGCATCGACGATGACCGCGTCACGTATTCGTGTCTCCTAGCGGGTAAGGAAGCCGCCAGGCATCCGGGGTCCGGGAACCGGCGTAACCACAAACAGTTCACTGTACTAACTCTATTATGGGCTTATCGGCCAGCGTGGGCGGCGGCCAGGCATGCGCCATTCAGGACCGGGCCGCTGCCCCGCCTATCCCGCGGTTGCGGCAAAGGCGTTCAGCCCGCCGGCAGTGAGCCGTCCGGAATGAGGGGCAGTGACCGCAGGCGCTGGCCGGTGGCCGCGAAGATGGCGTTGGCTATCGCCGGCGCGACGGCGATGAGCGGTGTCTCCCCGGCCCCGGCGGACGGGGTATCCGGGCGGTCCACCAGCACAACATCGATATCGGGGACATCGCAGAACCGTGGTACCCGGTAGGCGGCCAGCGACGGGCTGGCGATCCGGCCACGATCGAGGCCGACCTGCTCGAACAGGGCGCCGCCGAGCGCCATGATGGTGCCGCCCTCGATCTGGCTGGTCACGGTGTCCGGATTGACGATGGCCCCGCACTCGTAGGCAGTCACGATCCGGGTCACGCTAAGGCTGCCGTCTGCCCTCACGCTGACTTCGGCGCAGGTCGCAACCCGGCCGCCTTTCTCCAGCCCGGCTGCGATACCCACGCCCCGCCGCGCTCCGGCCCCGCCGCCAGCTGTCCAGCCGAACCGCCCGGCGGCCGTGCGCACCACCGCGGCGAGCCGTTCGTCGGCAAGGCGGTCCAGCCGGAACTGCAGCGGGTCAGCGCTGGCCGCATGTGCCAGTTCGTCGATGGCCGATTCGCGGGCGAAGGCGTTGGCGGTTGCCGCCAGCGCGCGGTAGGGACCCTGCACCAGCAGCGAGGCAGCCGGCTGATAGCGCAGCCTGCGGCTGGCGGTGGTGTAGGGGAAGCCGATGCCGGGTGCGCCAGCGTTGATGTCGAGGAAGTCCCAGGCAGCGATCGAGCCGCCAGCGTCGAGGCCGGCCCGGATATCGATCACGGCCATCGGCCGCAGGTGCCCCCACTGGAACTCCTCGGCCCGGCTCCAGTGGACCCTGACCGGGCGGCCCGCGGTCCTGGCGAGGCGGGCGGCCTCGATCGCCTCGTCGGCCNNGCTTGCCGCCGAAACCGGCCCCGCCGGGCGGGACGATCACCCGCACGTCCTCCTCACCCATGGCGAATGTCCCGGCGAGCCGGGCCCGGGTCGCGAAGGGGACGTTGTTGCCGGTCCAGACCGTGAGCCGGCCATCCTCCCACCGGGCCACGGCCGCCCGGGTTTCCAGCGGCACGTGGGCCAGGTAGGCGGCGGTGTAGGTCGCCTCCACCAGGATGGCCGCGCCGGCCAGCGCGGCTGCTGTGTCGCCGGTGGACTCGTCAACCGCCCGGTCCCAGCCCACCCCGGCGCTGGGATGGGAGCGCAGGTAACCGGCCATCGCAGCGGGCCCGGCCGGGGGCTCGTCCCAGTCGGCTTCGATCGCGGCGACCGCCTTGCGTGCCGTCGCCGGATCGGGTGCGGTCACTCCCAGGAATTCCCCGTCGCGTACGACGGCGACCCCCGGCATCCGCTCGGCCGGGCCGGTATCAGCGGCCCGCAGCACCGACCCGGGGACGGGTGGGCGCAGCACCGCGCCGTGCATCATGCCGGGCAGTTCCAGATCCGAAACGAACTGGCGCTCGCCGGTCACCACCTCCAGCCGGGACGCGGCATGACCTGGGTGGCCGGCGACGCGCCAGGCGGCCGGCCGGGTGAGCGGCGGCTCCGCGGCCAGAACCTCCAGCCGGCGCATTCCCGCGAGCAGTTCGCGGTACTCCAGCCGGGCCCCGGCCGGCCCGCCGGTAACGGCACCCGCATCCGCGGCCAGGTCCTCAGCCGCAACCCCCCACCGCTTCGCCGCCAGGGACAGCAGGACCTGCCGGGCTCCCGCCGCGGCCCGGCGCAGCGGCTCCCCCGCATCGGGCATGGACCGGCTCCCGAACGTCCCGATATCGAACGGGCAAAGATCGGTGTCCCCCTGGATCACCCGGACCTGCCCAGCGCCGGCGGCCAGTTCCTCGGCCACGAGCAGCCGGAACGCGGTCTGGTTGTCCTGCCCGACATCGACCTTGCCGGCGAATGCGGTCACGGCGCCGGAGGAGGCAACGTGCACCCAGGCGCCGCCGCCCGCCGGCCACATCCCGGCAGCCTGGGGAGATGGTGGCCAGACCACGGCCAGGCCGTCGCCCAGGATGGCGAACCATTCCCGCTCCTGCGGCTCGCACAGGTCCCAGGGCCGGGCGGGCCGGGCAAGCTGGGCAGGCACGGCGGCCGGCTGCGGGCCGGCCGCTGGCCCGGCCAGCGATGTCTCCTGGCCGGGGCCGCTGAGCAGGGCGGCCGCCCGGTGCACCGCGCGGGTCAGCCGCGGGTAGCACCCGCACCGGCACACGCTGGGCCCCAGCGCGGCCGAGATCTGCTCATCGCCCGGATCGGCATCCGCCGCCAGCAGTGCCGCGGCCCGCAGCGCCATGCCGGGCGTGCAGTACCCGCACTGGGACGCCCGCTCCTGGATCAGCGCCTGCTGGACCGGGTGCAGGTGCCCGTTCCCTGCCAGTCCCTCGATCGTGGTCACCGACCGGTCCGCCACCTCGGCCACGGTGGTCTGGCAGGCCAGGACCGGGGTCCCGTCGACGAGTACCGTGCATGCGCCGCACTCGCCTTCGCCGCAACCGGGTTTCGCGCCGGTAAGGCCGAGATCCGCGCGGAGGAAGGCGAGCAGGCTCCGGGCAGGTGGACCGGTCAGCTCACACGTCTTCCCGTTCACCAGGGCGCTGGTCATCGCTGCCACCAGCGCAGCGGCCCACCAGTGATCAGATTCATGCGCGGATTCCCCTATCCGGTGCCTGACCGGGCTCTCTGCGCGGGTCCCAGCCCGGCTGACGATCCGTTTCCCTACATATACGAACGGCTTCACCACAGTCAGTAGGGCCGAACGTCCCGTCCCTGCGCGCGTCTCCGCGACGCCGCCTGGCAGCGCAGCGCACCGACGCGCCGCCGCCCCACAGGCACGCCCTGGCCCACCAGGCGGCTGCAGGCCCAAGGCAAGGGATATCTACTGCCATCAACGGGCAAAGCAGAACGCTCCTTGACGGTCCTGGCCTGCCTGGTCAGGCAGTATCGGACGGGTGGCAGCATCCCCTCCCTACCGTAGGCTGGCCGCGGCGATCGACGAAGCCACCCTGATCAGCCTCGAACTGGACCCCGGCTCGCGCCGCGCGATGCTGCGGCTGGGGATGCCCGCCGACGGTGACCTGCGGAGCCCACGGCGTGAATGGGCGATCCTGCTCAGCGGGATCTCCCGGCTGGCCGTCTGGCTACGGCAGGTGCAGTACGAGGTGGATCCGGACCATGGCCAGTCCCGCTCCGGGCGGATCGCGCATGTGCCCCGCGATGTCTACCCTCCGGAGACAGTGTCCGATGTGCAGGAGCTCAACAACTGGCTGCGCCACTGGTCCGGGCATGAGCTCTACGGCCAGCCAGGCGAGATCTTCGATGCCGCGGACATGCCGGAGTGGCTTGGCTTGGCCAGCCTCGACCTGATGTGGCGGCAGGCCGCGCCCGAGGCACACACTCTTGATCTCTGGCTCGGCGACAACGCCAGCGTCGGCGCACGCATGCTGGACCTGCGGATCGAGTTCGCCCAGCTCGAGGTCCTGCGCGATACCCGTGCCCCCGCTCCCGGCCGGCCTGCCAGCGGCGGGCACGCGGCATCGGGCGGGCGGGCCGCCCGGCAGCCGGCGGCGGACCCGTGGCAGGNNGGCCGTGCTCGGCGTGGTCGGCGCCTCCTGGTTCTCGGCCCGCCAGCACAGCGTGGCGGGCCCGGCTGGCCGGGCGCATCCCCCCGCGCATGGTGTGGTGGCACCGGGTGGCCTGCCAGCAGCTGAGGCCGGCCTGATGCCCTGGCACCTGGCGGCCCCGATCAGCCGTGAGGTGGCCGTGACGGACGCCCGGGGCCGGCTGATCGTCCTGGGCGGGCTGACAGCAGGCGGCAGTTCGGCGAGCGGGGTTTACGCGTTCCGCACCGCGACCGGCGCCGCCCGCCGCATCGGTGCGCTCACCGCTCCCCTGCACGATGCTGCGGTCGGTGTGCTCGGCGGGCGTGCCCTGGTCTTCGGGGGAGGGTCGTCGGCCACCGTCGCCACTGTCCAGGCGCTCACCGTCAACGGGCCGCACGGCGGAACCCCGACCGCCACCGCCGCCGGATCGATGCCCACGCCGCGCTCGGACGCGGCGGCGGTCACCATCGGCGCCACCACTTACGTCGCCGGCGGCTACAACGGAGCCAGCCCGGACGCCCCCGTGCTGGCCACCACCGACGGCCATAGCTTCACGACGGTCGCCTCCCTGCCGGTACCGGTGCGCTACCCGGCGGTCGCCGCGCTGGGCGGGCAGATCTATGTGTTCGGTGGCCAGGCCATCACCGGCCGGCAGGCCGGCACACCGCTGGACACCATCCAGGCCGTCGATCCGGCCCGGCACTCGGCGGCCATCATCGGTCATCTCCCCGAGCCGCTGGCCGGTGCGGTGGCGGTGACCGTGGGGGGCGAGCTGTTCGTGGCCGGCGGCGAGAGCACCGTGACCCAGCGGCAGACCCCAGGCCTCGGGACGACCCAGCTCAGCCCAGGGGAGTCGAGTGCCGGCCCGGCGGCCGAGGCGTCCGCCTCCCCCACGTCCACCGTCTCGACGATCTGGGCCTTCGATCCCGCGGCCAGACGGCTGCTTCCGGCCGGCCAGCTCCAGGTGCCGGTGTCTCACGCTGCGGTCGCCGTGACCGGCTCCACCGCCTGGATCATCGGCGGCGAATCGCACGGCGCGCTGGTCGCCGCGGTCCAGATGCTGCGCCCGAGCAGGGCCTTCGGGACCGCCGGGGCGCCCGGCGCAGGTTCGCCGTACTTCGGGGCCAGGCTGCTCATCGCCGACCGCGGGAACGACCGGCTCCTGCTCCTGGACGCGAGCATGCACCTGCTGTGGAAGTACCCGTCGGCGCACTCCCCCCGGGACCCTTTGCACTTCTACTTCCCCGACGACGCGTTCTTCATCGACCACGGCACGGCCATCCTGTCCAACCAGGAGCAGAACGACACCATCATCAAGATCGCCTTCCCTTCCGGGAAGATCATCTGGTCTTATGGCCATCCTCGCCACCCAGGCGCCGCTCCCGGGTACCTGTACGAGCCCGACGACGCCTACCTGCTCAAGAACGGTCAGGTCGCGGTGGCTGACGCCAATAACTGCCGGGTGCTGGTGATCAACCAGACCGGCACCGGCGTCGTCCACCAGATCGGCACCAACGGCGTGTGCACGCACAATCCGCCGGCCTCGCTCGGCTCCCCGAACGGGGATACCCCCCTCCCGGACGGGAACCTGCTGATGTCGGAGATCAACGGGTCGTGGGTGAGCGAGTACACCATGACCGGCAAGCTGGTCTGGACGACCCAGCTAGCGATCAGCTACCCGTCAGACCCGCAGCAACTGGGCCCTGACCGCTATCTCATCGCCGACTACGCCTCGCCCGGGCAGGTCCTGGAGTTCAACCGCAAGGGCAACATCCTGTACCGCTATCATCCGGCGTCGGGGCCCGGCAGGCTCAACCACCCCTCGCTGGCCGAGGTGCTGCCAAGCGGCGCGATCATGGTCAACGACGACTACAACAACCGCATGATCGCGTTTGACCCCGCCACCGGCGCGATCGTCTGGCAGTACGGCGTCACCGGCAAGCACGGCAGGGCGCCCGGCAGTCTGCACACCCCGGACGGCTTCGATCTGCTGCTGCCGAACGGGACGACGCCGACGCACAAGACAACCGGATGAGAACAGGGCGGATGCCACGCTCCCGGGCCGCTGGCGCCGCGGCCCGCTTACCATTCTTGGTGTGTCCAGACAGCGGGCTCTGGTGACCGGCAGCGCCGGGCATCTGGGTGAAGCGCTCGTCCGGGTCCTGCGCGCGCAGGGGCGCGAGGTCGTGGGTGTCGACCTGCTGGAGTCACCGTTCACAACCGTCGCCGGGTCGATCGCTGACCGCGGCGTCGTCCGCGGCTGCCTGGCTGGTGTCGGCGCGGTCATCCACGCTGCGACGCTGCACAAACCGCACGTCGGATCGCACGGGCGGCAGGCGTTCGTGGACACCAATGTCACCGGCACGCTGACCCTGCTTGAGGAGGCCGTCGCCGCCGGCGTGGAGAGCTTCGTGTTCACCAGCACCACCAGCGTCTTCGGCCGGGCGCTCACACCGCCGCCGGGCGGCCCGGCGGCGTGGATCACCGAGGATGTCGCCCCGGTCCCCCGGAACATCTACGGCGTGACCAAGAAGGCCGCTGAGGACCTGTGCGAGATCATCAGCCGCGACCACGGCCTGCCCGTGGTGGTGCTGCGGGTCTCCCGCTTCTTTCCCGAGGGTGACGACCGGGACGAGATCCGCGCCGCCTACCCCGACGCCAACGTCAAGGCGAATGAGTACCTCAACCGCCGGGTGGACATCCAGGACGTGGTGGACGCCCATCTGCTCGCCGTGGCCCAGGCACCCCAGATCGGCTTCGCCAGGTTCATCATCAGTGCCACGACGCCATTCACGCCCAGCGACGCCGCCGGGCTGGGGCAGGACGCGCCCGCCGTCGTGCGGCGCCTGTTCCCCGACCAGGAGGCGGAGTACGCGCGCCGGGACTGGACGATGTTCCCCGCGATCGACCGCGTCTACGTCAACGCCGCCGCCCGTGCCGGGCTTGGCTGGACGCCCCGCTACGACTTCCGCTACCTGCTCGACCAGCTCAGGGCCGGCCGGGACCCGCGAAGCCCGCTCGCCCGCACCGTCGGCGCCAAGGGCTATCACCCGGTCTCCACCGGGCCGTACACCGTGCGCTGACCTCCCTCTCGCCACCCGGCTCGCCTATGTGGAGGCTTACCTCCAGAAAATTGGCCAGGGTCGTATGAGACGGTTCGCGGCCCGCACCGCCTCCGGAACCGGTGAAGCAAGACGAGGAGGTCCCCATGGGCGATTGGCAACTCGACCCGTACCACACGCAGGTTGAGTTCTCCGCGAAGCACCTGGGAATGATGACGGTGCGCGGTCATTTTGCCGAGATCAGCGCGGCCGCCGACATCGATCCCGAGCACCCGGAAACGGCTTTGGTCGAGGTGACCATCCAGGCGGCCAGCATCCGCACCCACCATGCGGCCAGGGACAACGACCTTCGCTCGGACAGCTTCCTCGACGTGGAGAAGTTCCCGGAGATCACGTTCAAGAGCACGCGTCCAGCCGGCCGGGGAGGACCAGTACACACTGACCGGTGACCTGACCATCAAGGGCACCACCCATCCGGTGACCCTTGATGTACGCAAGTACGGGGAGTTCAACGACCCGGGGATGATGTGGCACCGGATCGCCTACAGCGCCAGAGCAAGCTCAACCGGAAGGACTTCGGCCTGAGCTTCAGCATGATGCTGGACGGCAAGTTCGTGGTCAGCGATGAGATCCAGATCATGATCGAGGGCGAGCTCGTCGAGCAGCCGGCGACGTAGCGTCAAGGTCGGGCCCCGGCCGCTCATGGCTGGCCGCGAGCTCGTGCGTGATGACGTCCAGCAGGTGCAGGAGCCGGGGATGCTGCTCGGGCTGCCAGCCATCGAGCAGGCGGGCGATCCGGTCCTCCCGCGCGGCGAACAGCCTGGTGTACGCGGCCTCCCCGGCCGGCGTCAGCTCCGCGGGCCGGCCTGGATCGGCCGCCCCGTCCCGCACATAACCCGCCCGCACCAGCTCGGCGAGCCGCTCCTGCAGGTCGGGCACGCTGATGGACAGGCACCGCGCCAGGGCACCGCAGGTTTCACCGCGATGCTCGCCCACCCGCAGCAGCAGCCAGCCAGCGCGCGGCGGCACACTGATCCCGGCCGCGGCGACCATGCCTGCATACAGTTCCCGGCGGCGCTCGCGGGAGAGCAGCGCACTGAGTGCCCGCCGCATCTCCTCCTCGGAGGTCCGCACCGTCGGCCGCGCGGTCGGGGCGAGCCGGTCGGCCTGGTCGACCGCCCGCGTGGTGGTGCGCAGCGGCAGTTCCTTCAGTGTCCAGGTCAGCGCGAACGCGAGGGCACCGACCGGGACCGCGGCGAGGAAGACGCTGCGGATCGACGCCGAGTAGCCGGCCACGAAGGCCGCGTGGATGGGGGCCGGAAGCCGCGCCAGCACGGCCGGGCTCGCGCCGCTGGTGACATTGATCCCGGGCGGCAGCCGCAGCCCGTGCAGGGCCGCGGCGATGTTGCCAGGCAGCACGTTAGCGAAGATCGCGCCGAACACGGCGGTGCCGAACGAGCCGCCGATCGACCGGAAGAAGGTAGCCCCGGACGTTCCCGCGCCCAGGTCCGCGTAGTCGACGGCGTTCTGCACCGCGATCACCAGCACCTGCATGGTGGCGCCGATGCCAACGCCCAGCACGAACATGTAGAGCGAGGTGAGCAGGCCACCGGTGGTAGGGGTCAGCAGTGACAGCAGGTAGAGCCCCAGCGTCATCACCGCCGTGCCCACCACCGGGAACACCTTGTACCGCCCCCACCGGCTGACCAGCTGGCCGGTCCCGATCGAGGTCAGCAGCAGCCCGGCCATCATGGGCAGCAGCCGCAGCCCGGAGGCCGTCGGGCTCACTCCCTTGACGATCTGCATGTACTGGGGCAGGTAGGTGAGCGCGCCGAACATCGCGAAGCCGACCACGAACCCGATCGCACCGGCCGCCGAGAACACCCGCTGGCGGAACAGGTGCAGCGGCAGCACCGGCTCCGCCGCCCGCCGCTCGGCCAGCACGAAGCCCACGGTGAAGACGGCACCCAGCACCGCCAGGGTGATGATGGGCCCCGACCCCCAGGGGAAGGTGACGCCGCCGAGCGAGGTCAGCAGCACCAGGCTGGTCGCCGCACCGCCGATCATGACCGTCCCGAGGTAGTCGACGCGGTGCGCCTCCCGGCGCAGCCCGCCGGGGAGCACCGCCGCGACGACGATCAGGGCGATGGCGCCCACCGGCAGGTTGATGTAGAACACCCAGCGCCACGACAGCGTGTCCACAAAGAAACCGCCGATCAGCGGCCCGATCACGCTGGTCACGCCGAACACTGCGCCGAAGAAACCCTGGTAGCGTCCCCGCTCCCGCGGCGGCACGACATCGCCGACGATGGTCTGCGCGCCGACCATCAGGCCCCCGCCCCCGATGCCCTGGACCGCCCGGAAGATGATCAGCTCGGTCATCGACCCGGACAGCCCCGCCAGCGCCGACCCGGCCAGGAAGATGACGATCGCCGCCTGGAAGAACGCCTTCCGCCCGTACTGGTCGCCGAGTTTCCCCCATAGCGGCGTGGACACCGTGGATGCCAGCAGGTACGCGGTGACCACCCAGGAAAGTCGCGACAGGCTGTGCAGGTCCCCGGCGATCGTGGGCAGCGCGGTAGCGACGATTGTCTGGTCCAGGGCCGCCAGGAACATCCCGAGCAGCAGCCCGCCCATGATGAAAAGCACCCGCCGGGAACTGAGCACCGGGCCGGGTCCGGCGAGGGGCTCGGGCCGGCCGCGGGCCCCATCTGGCGCGTTCATCTCCCCTCAACTTTCCCAGGATGCGGCCGGCTGTGTTCCGGCCGGGCGCCAGAGTGCCGCGATTCCCCCGGACGCCGGCCCTGCCGCGCGGCTGGTGCGGCTATACCCCGATCGGGTGCCAGACCGTCTTGATTTCCAGGAACGCCAGCATCCGGGCCGGTCCTGGCTCAGCCGCCCAGTCGTCCTCGGCCGCGAACACCCGTTTCACGTTCTGCGCCGCGAGCCGCTCCAGGTCCGCCCGGGCGGCCGCGGCCACCCCGGTCAGGTCGATCGCGTTCACGTCCATATGCGCGGCGAGCACCGGTGCGAGTTCGCCGGTGCGGCCGGTCAGCACGTTCACCACCCCCGGCGGCACGTCCGAGGTAGCCAGCACCTCGGCGAGCGTGACGGCCGGGATCGGCGCCGGTTCACTGGCCACCACCACCGCGGTGTTGCCGGTGGCGATCACCGGCGCGAGCACGCTGACCAGCCCGAGCAGGCTGGGGGCAGCGGGGGCGATGACGGCCACGACCCCGGCCGGCTCGGGCACGCTGAAGTTGAAGTACGGCCCCGCGACCGCGTTGGCACCACCCGCCACCTGGGCGACCTTGTCGGGCCAGCCCGCGTACCAGACCCACCGGTCGATCGCCCCGCTGACCGCCCGCTCCGCCTCCGCCTCCGGAACCCCTTCCCCCGCAGCGCATGCCGCGGCGAACTGCGCGCTCCGCCCTTCGAGTAGTTCCGCGACCCGGTACAGCACCTGTCCCCGGTTGTACGCCGTCGCCCCGGCCCAGCCGGCCACGGCCTTGCGCGCCGCCACCACCGCGTCCCGGGCGTCCTTGCGGGAGGCCTGCGCCACATGCGCCAGCACCGTGCCGTCCGGGCTGGCCGCCGGGTAGGACCGGCCCGACTCCGAGCGCGGGAAGGCACCGCCGATGAACAGCTTGTAGGTCTTCCGCACATCCAGCCGGCCAGCCCGGGCGGCGGGACGGCCCGGGCTGGCGGGAACCGCAGTGGCGGCGCTCACGGTGGCGGCCGGGCGACCGGCGCGCGGCTGCGTTCGGCTGCTGGATTTTCCGGTTTTCCCGGTCTTCGCTGGGCGGGGACGGTCAGGCATCGAGGTATGCGGCGAGCCCGGCCCGGCCGCCCTCCCGTCCGAACCCGGACTCCTGGTAGCCGCCGAAAGGGCTCGCCGGATCGAACCTGTTATAGGTGTTGGCCCACACCACCCCGGCCCGCAACCGCTGGGCCATCCACAGGATCCGGCTGCCTTTCTCGGTCCACACGCCCGCCGACAGCCCGTACGGGGTGTTGTTCGCCTTCGCCACCGCCTCCTCCGGGGTACGGAACGTGAGCACGGACAGGACCGGCCCGAAGATCTCTTCCCGGGCGATCCGGTGGGACTGGCTCACGCCGGTGAACACCGTCGGGGCGAACCAGTAGCCCGTGGCCGGCAGCGGGCAAGGCGGCGACCACCGCTGTGCACCCTCGGCCTCCCCGGCCGCCACCAGCCCGCTGATCTTGTCGAGTTGCTGGCGTGAATTGATCGCCCCGATGTCGGTGTTCTTGTCCAGCGGGTCGCCGAGGCGGAGCGTCGCCAGCCGCCGCTTGAGCCGGTCGATCACCGCGTCCGCGATGGGTTCCTGCAGCAGCAGCCGCGAGCCCGCACAGCACACATGCCCCTGGTTGAAGAAGATGCCGTTGACGATCCCCTCCACCGCCTGGTCGAGCGGGGCGTCGTCGAACACCACGTTCGCGCCCTTGCCGCCCAGTTCCAGCGTGAGCCGCTTGCCGGTGCCGGCGGTGGCCGCCCGGATCTGCTTGCCCACCTCGGTCGAGCCGGTGAAAGCGATCTTGTCGACGCCCGGGTGGGCGACGAGTTGCGCGCCGGTGCTCCCGTCGCCGGTGATGACGTTCACCGTGCCGGGCGGCAGGCCGGCCTCGGCGATGACCTCGGCGAGCAGCAGCGCGGTCAGCGGCGTGGTCTCGGCAGGCTTGAGCACGCAGGTGTTGCCGGTGGCAAGCGCCGGGGCCAGCTTCCAGGCGGCCATGAGCAGCGGGAAGTTCCACGGGATCACCTGCCCGGCGACGCCCAGGGGCCGCGGCCGCTCACCCAGCCCGGCGTAGCCCAGCTTGTCGGCCCAGCCCGCGTGATAGAAGAAGTGCGCCGCGGCGAGCGGGACGTCGACGTCGCGGGACTCCCTGATCGGCTTGCCGTTGTCCAGGCTTTCCAGCACCGCGAATTCACGGGCACGCTCCTGGATGGCCCGGGCGAGCCGGTACAGGTACTTGGCCCGCTCCCGGCCCGGCAGCTGGCCCCAGCTTTCCTCGAACGCCCGGCGGGCCGCTGTCACGGCGTGGTCCACGTCCGCCGCCCCGGCGGCCGCGACCCGCGCAAGCGGCTCCTCCGAGGCTGGGTTGAGCGTGGTGAACGACTCCCCGGAGGCCGGCGGGACGAACTCCCCGTCCAGGAACAGGCCGTACTCACTGCGGATCGTCACGACGTCGCGTGATTCCGGCGCGGGCGCGTACTCCCAGTCCGCGCCCGCCGTAGTGGCACTGCTAGTCACCGTGGTTATCTTCCCCGCCGCCCCCGTTCTTCTCGCCGTCAGGCTCGTCGAGCCTCTTGACCGCGATCTCGGAGACCAGCTTGAGATATCCCCGCGACTCCAGGATGTAGACGACGATGCCGAACGCCACCAGCAGGGACGCGAAGACAAAGCAGGCGACGAACTCGGGGGCCGCCATGTCCGTCCCGTTCAGGAACCGCAGGCCCACGGCGGTCACCGCGAAGCCGACGCCGAGGGTCCACGACGCCAGCCCGAGGCTCCTGACGGAATGGCCGAACAGCATGAGTTCGGCGGCCGCGTTCCGTACCTCGACCGCTACTCTCATCGGGATTGAGAGGTTCCCGCCCTCGGCTCTGGGCTCAATCTCCCCAGCCATCGTCTCCCCCTCCCGGTGCCAGAACCGCAGCCGTATGCTCACGTTTTCCCCGCGTCAGCGGGCGGGGCAGGCTTGGCCGGCTTCCCCGCATCAGCGCTAGCGACGGGCCCGGCCGGCGTATTGTCCATCTTCGCGCTGAGGGCCTCGTTGCTCAGGTGGGGCGGAGTAACCCCGGGAAGGGCTTTCTCAAGGTCCAGGACGTCGGCGTGACCCTGCCGCTTAACCTCACCGCTCTCCTTCTCGCGCAGGTCGTCCTCCTTCTCGCGCGGGTGGAGGAACGGGACGACGAACATTGCCAGGAGCAGGGAAATCCCAAGAAGAACCAAGCCCACAACGAGAAGCAGATGCTTCAGGCGGGCCTGCACCAGCGCCCCGGCGGCAAGGAGCACCCCGCCGACCGTGGCGAGGAACCCGGCATATGCCAGGGCATCGGCCCTCGTCCAGGATCCGGCGCGGTCCGGGGAATAGCCGAACGGACGCACAATTCGCCCAAGCGCCCGCCCCTTTGACATGAAAGAAGGGTAGACCGGCCGACATGCGCACGGCTACGCGCCAGTCAGTCGAGTGTGAAGTAATCCGGGCCGGCGTAGGCGCCGGTGAGTTGCTTACTCCGCTGCATGAGCAGATCGTTGAGCAGGCTCGAGGCGCCGATCCGGAAAAGGCCCGGCGTCAGCCACTGCGGCCCGGCGGTCTCGCGGACGAGCACCAGGTACCGGATGGCATCCTTGGCGGTCCGGATGCCGCCCGCGACCTTGACGCCCACCCGGCGGCCGGTGGCCGCTGCGAAATCCGCCACGGCTGACAGCATCACCAGTGCGACCGGCGGCGTCGCGGCGGGTGTCACCTTGCCGGTCGAGGTCTTGATGAAGTCGGCCCCCGCCAGCATCGCCAGCCAGGCGGCTCGGACCGTATTGTCCAGGGTGGCGAGTTCGCCGGTCTCCAGGATCACCTTCAGGTGCGCGCTGCCGCACGCCTCGCGCACCGCGCGCACCTCCTCGTAGACCTGCGCGTACCGCCCGGCCAGGAACGCGCCGCGGTCGATGACCATGTCCACCTCGTCGGCCCCGGCCGCGACCGCNNTCGGTCGATGACCATGTCGACCTCGTCCGCGCCCGCGTTCACCGCATCGGCCACGTCGGCGAGTTTCACCGCGAGCGAGGCGCGCCCGGACGGGAACGCCGTCGCCACCGAGGCGACCGCCACGCCGCTGCCGGCCAGTTCAGTGCGGGCCAGGGCGGCCAGGTCCGGGTACACGCACACGGCCGCGACCGGCGGCACAGCCGGGTCGGCCGGGTCGGGCTGGCGTGCCTTGGCGCACAGCCCGCGGACCTTCCCCGGCGTGTCCGCGCCTTCCAGCGTGGTGAGGTCGACCATGCGGACCGCCATCTCCAGCGCCCACAGCTTGGCCTCCCGCTTGATGGAGCGGGTTGCCAGGGACGCGGCCCGCTCGTGCGCCCCGACCTGGTCGACACCGGGCAGCCCGTGCAGGATCTGCCGGAGCGCCGCATCGGACCCGGCCAGAGCCGGCCAGCCAGCCATACCCGGCCCGGTGATCTGCGTGCCCGCGCTGCCCGTGCCCGCCCCGGCTGCCGCGACGATGCCAGCAGCTCCGGTCACGACATCGGCGTCCACCGCCCCATTGTCACATCCACCCACGCCCTGTCCCAGGCGGGACCGCGCCTTCCCCAGGCGGGACCGCGCCTTTCCGGGGCGGCACCGCGCCCTGCCCGGGCGGCACCGCGCCATCCCCAGGCGGGACCGCGCCTTTCCGGGGCAGGACCGCGCCATCCCCAGGCGGGACCGCGCCCTGCCCGGGCGGCACCGCGCCATCCCCAGGCGGGGCCTGGACGATTTGGGGTGCTATCAACGGCCCGGATGCGCACGTCGCGGGCGATCGGCCCGGGACGCGCGCGGGCGTGGTCAATTTGGGTTGGCGACACGACCCGAATCGACCACGGCCGCCTGGAGCCGGGCCGCTGCCGGACGAGCCGTGGTCAGTAAGGGCTGCTATCACGGCCCATATCGGCCACGCCCGCCGATCCAGGTCCGCCGGCGTGGTCAACTCAGGCCGTCATCAACCCGAAATGAACACGTCCCGGCAGCCCCGCCCAGCGATTCTCCGACGACGTGGTCAATCCGGGCTGTGCTCAGCACGTCACTCCCCTATCCGCTCGATGACCGGGGCGACAGGTTCGGGTGGCTCCGAGCCGATCTCGAACGCGCCGGACAGGGTGCCGGCGACCGTGGCGGCCAGGGCGTCATCGTCGGCATGCAGTTCGAGCAGCGGCTGCCCCGCCTCAACCCGCTCACCCGGCTTGGCCAGGCACAGCACCCCGGCGGTCGGGCTCACCGTATCCTGGCTGCGCGCCCGGCCGGCGCCAAGCCGCCAGGCGGCGACTCCGACCACGCGGGCATCCAGGCTGCGCAGCCAGCCGGACGCAGGCGCGGGCACAGTGCGCGAATGCGCGGCCAGTGGCAGCGATGCGTCCGGGTCACCGCCCTGGGCGGCGATCATGGCGCGGTAGCGGGTGAGTGCCCGGCCGTCCGTCAGCACCGCCGCCGGGTCGGCAGTGATCCCCGCGAGCGCGAGCATCTCACGGGCCAGCGCCAGCACCACCTCGACCAGGTCGGGCGGTCCCTTCCCGGCCAGGGTGGCGACCGCCTCCTCGACCTCCAGGGCATTGCCGACCGCGCGCCCAAGCGGCGTGTCCATCCGGGTGAGCAGCGCGCTGGTGCGCACACCGTGCTCGCTGCCCAGAGTCACCATGGTCGTCGCCAGCAGCCGGGCATCGGCGATGTCCCGCATGAAGGCGCCACTGCCGACCTTGACGTCGAGCACGAGCGCTGCCGTGCCTTCGGCGATCTTCTTGGACATGATCGAACTGGCGATGAGCGGGATCGACTCGACCGTCCCGGTGACATCACGCAGCGCGTACAGGCGCCGGTCAGCCGGGGCCAGGCCGGGGCCGGCCGCGCAGATCACGCAGCCCACGCGCTGCAAGATGGCGGCCATGTCGGCAGGCGGCAGCGTCGCCTGCCAGCCCGGGATGGACTCCAGCTTGTCCAGCGTGCCGCCGGTATGGCCGAGCCCCCGGCCCGATAGCTGCGGCACGGCGGCGCCGCAGGCCGCCACCAGCGGGGCGAGGATCAGCGAGACCTTGTCCCCCACGCCTCCGGTCGAATGCTTGTCCACGGTGGGCCGGCTGGACCCGCTCAGATCCAGCCGTTCCCCGGAATCCACCATGGCCGAGGTCCAGGTGCGCAGTTCGCCGGCCTCCAGGCCACGGAAGTAGATCGCCATGAGCATGGCTGACATCTGCTCTTCCGCGACCTCCCCCGACAGGTAGGCCCCGATGAGCCAGCGGATCTCGCTGGCGGTGAGCACCCGGCCGTCGCGTTTGGCACGGATCAGATCCACCGCGGCGTACGCTGCCCGGCCGGCCGCCGGGGCAGCAGGCGCGGACGGGACCGGTTCAGCCATCACCGTCACCAGCGGCGGGCAGGTCAGCCCCGGTGAAAGGGGAAGGCAGCAGGCGCCCGAGTTCGCTGGGCCCCGCATCGGTGTCCACCAGCAGGCTGGGTCCGCCGGCTTCGAGCAGGAGCTGGCGGCATCGCCCGCAGGGCAGCAGGCGATGGCCATCCCCGGCGACCACGCTCACCGCGACCAGGACCCCGCCGCCTGTCGCGTGCAAGGCGGAGACCAGCCCGCATTCGGCGCACAGCGTGAGGCCATAGGAGGCGTTCTCGACATTGCAGCCGACCACGACCCGGCCATCGCCGGTCTCGCCCGCCGCACCCACCCGCAGCAGTGAATACGGTGCGTGTGCCCGCTGCGCCACCTCGGCTGCGGCCGCCCGCAGCCGCGTCCAGTCAATCGCCACGCATTCGCCTCCGCCGCAAAAACGATACAAAACGATAACAGCGCGGCATCCCCACGGCGGCGCCACCCGAATTCGGCTGGCAGTGGGCGGTTGGCTCTGCCGAACGGGCCGTTTCCCGATAACGGCGCGGCGGAATGGCCGGGCGGCCCCGTAAGCCCGTGCGCCCGCTGCCCGGTTGCGATTTGGCAACGGCACGGAAGATCACTGTCCGCGACCTTTCCCGGATGGCTGGCCAGGTCTAGCCTGCGATCATCCCGAAGCAGGGTGTTTGGGATCTTCTCGCCCAACACGGTCGGGGTGGAGGGGGCCGATGACGCAAACGTCGAGAACCACTCCCCGAGCGGGCGGTGACAGACGCCCCGGAAGAGGAGGTAACGAGTGAGACAGGCTTTCCAGGTCGGCGCGGCCCTGGCCGCTGTGGCCCTGCTCGCCGCTGGGTGTGCCAAGCCCAGCACATCGACCGCGACCACGACCACGCCCAAATTCACTGCCTGTATGGTCACCGACACTGGCGGCATCGACGACAAGTCGTTCAACCAGTCATCCTGGCAGGGCATGCAGGCGGCCACGGCCGCCGAGCCCAGCAAGATCGCGATCAAGTACCTGCCGTCCAGCACCACGTCGGACTACGCCAAGAACATCAGCACCTTCATCAGCCAGAAGTGCGGGATCATCGTCACCGTCGGCTTCCTGATGGGCCCGGCGACCGAGCAGGCGGCCAAGACCAACCCGAAGCAGAAGTTCGCGATCGTCGACTGCTCGTACGCTTCCCAGTGCCTGCCCGCCCCGAAGCTCAGCAATATCAACCAACTGGTGTTCAACACCGTCCAAGACTCATTCCTCGGCGGCTACCTGGCGGCCGGGATGACCAAGACCGGCAAGGTGGCCACCTACGGCGGTGAGAAATTCGGCACGGTCACGATCTACATGGATGGCTTCTGGGACGGCGTGCAGTACTACAACAAGCAGCACCACACCAAAGTCCAGGTGCTCGGCTGGAGCGAGCCATCGCAGAACGGCACCTTCGCAGGCAGTTTCACCAACCTCACCGCAGGCCAGACCATCGCCAACACGTTCATCCACGATGGCGCGGACATCATCTTCCCGGTAGCGGGTGGCGTCGGTCTCGGCTCGGCGAAGGCTGTGCAGGCCGCCAACTCCTCCGGCAAGCACATCGCCATGTACTGGGTGGACACCGACGGCTGCGTCAGCGCCGCGACCTACTGCCCTTACTTCATCACCAGCGTGGAAAAGGGCATCAGCGTCGCGGTGAAGACCGCCGTGCTCAGCGCCGCCGATGGCAGCTTCAAGGGCGGCACTTACGTCGGCACGCTCGCCAACGGCGGGGCCGTGCTGGCGCCGTTCCACGACTGGGCGAGCAAGGTTCCCTCGTCGCTCCAGGCTGAGCTCAAGACCGTGGAGCAGGGAATCACCAGCGGCACGATCGTTCCCGCCACCAAGAGCCCCGTCTAGTCACGGCCCCGGCAGGACGTCAAGCTGGTCAGCATCCCCGGCCACGGCCGGGGATGCTGACCAGAGCCGGCTCGAGGGGAGGCCGCCAGTGAAGCTTGAGTTGCGTGGCATCACCAAGCGCTTCGGCAGCCTCGTCGCCAACGACCACATCGACCTGGTCGTCCAGCCCGGCGAGATCCGCGCCCTGCTCGGTGAGAACGGCGCGGGCAAGACCACACTGATGAACGTGCTCTACGGGCTTGTGCAGCCCGACGAGGGCGAGATCCTGCTCGACGACCAGCCCACCGCGATCCACTCGCCCAGGGATGCGATCCGGGCCAGGATCGGCATGGTGCACCAGCACTTCATGCTGGTGCCGGTCTTCACCGTGGCCGAGAACGTCACGCTCGGCTCCGAGCGGGTGCGCGGGCTGGCCACACCCGCGGTAAACCTGGGCGGCCTGCGGATCCCGGCGCTGGGACTGCCCTCACTCGGCTTGCTTGACCGGCGCAAAGCGCGCCGTGACGTGCTCGAACTTTCCGAGCGGTTCGGCCTGCGGGTCGACCCTGACGCCCTGGTGGAGGACCTGCCTGTTGGCGTGCAGCAGCGGGTCGAGATCATCAAGGCGCTGCTCCGCGACGCCAGCGTGCTCGTCCTCGACGAGCCCACCGCCGTGCTGACCCCCGGTGAGACCGATGACCTGTTCCGGATCATGCGCCAACTGCGGGAGGGCGGACGGTCGATCATCTTCATCTCGCACAAGCTCAAGGAGGTCCAGGCGATCGCCGACACCATCACCGTCATCAGGCGCGGAAAGGTGGTCGGAGAGCGCCCGCCGGACACCAGCGACGCTGAGCTCGCATCTTTGATGGTCGGCAGGTCTGTCCAGCTGCGGGTGACCAAAGCCCCGGCCAGCCCGGCCAACGTGGTGCTTGACGTCCAGGACCTGAGCGTGCGCGGGGAGCGCGGCGAACACTCGGTGCGTGGCGTGTCGTTCCAGGTGCGGGCCGGCGAGATCCTCGGCGTGGCCGGTGTCCAGGGGAACGGCCAGACCGAGCTGTGCGAGGCACTGATGGGCCTGCGGCCCTCGGCTGGCTCGGTGCACCTCGACGGCGTCGATCTGAGCGATGCCTCGACCCGTGACCGGCTGCGGGCAGGCATCGGCTACATCCCCGAGGACCGGTCAGAGGATGGCCTGGTGGCCGACTTCTCGGTTGCCGACAACCTCGTACTCGACGTCTACGACCGCCCGCCGTACGCGTCCGGCATCGCACTGAACCTGACCGCCATCCGGGACTCGGCGGCCGGGCGCATCGAGGAGTTCGACGTGCGGACCACCTCCGTGCTGACGCCAGCCGGGACGCTGTCCGGTGGCAACCAGCAGAAGGTCGTGGTCGCACGGGAAATGGGCCGGGACGTCAAGCTGCTGCTTGCCAGCCAGCCAACCCGGGGCCTGGATGTCGGGTCGATCGAGTTCGTGCACAAGCGCCTGGTCGCTCAGCGGGACGCGGGCGCGGCCGTGCTGATCGTCTCGTCCGAGCTCGACGAGATCTACGCCCTGGCCGACCGCGTCGCGGTCATGTACGAGGGCCGGATCGTCGCGTTCTGCCCGCCCACCGTTCCTGAGCACGAACTCGGCCTGCTGATGGCCGGGGGTGAAGCAGCCGGGACCTCCGGCTCGCGGGACGGATCGGGGACGCCAGCGCAGGAGCCCGAACAGTCATGAGTGATCCGCAGGAGGCAGGGCACTCACCAGTGCCCGCAGCGACCGCCCCCGGCCAGGGCACTGCCGCATCCGGGCCCGGCCGGCCACGTGGCCGGCTTCCGCTGACCGGCAACGCGATCATCCAGGCGGTGACCGAGGGACATTCGGCCGTCATCACGATCCTGGCTGTCTTCGCAGCCCTGGTGATCGGCGGCCTGCTGATCGTGGCGAGCGACCCGGTGGTGCTGCGCGCCTGGGACTCGTTCGGCTACGCACCACTCGCCGCCCTGTCAGCGACCTGGACATCGGTGTCCGCGGCCTATTCGGCGCTGTTCGAGGGATCGATATTCAGCCCGGCGACGATCTCGGCTGCCTTCCATGGCGGCTCGATCGCGGCGATCTTCTATCCGCTTTCGCTCACCGCCTTCGAGGCCACCCCGCTCATCCTCACCGGCCTGTCGGTGGCGGTCGCGTTCCGGGCCGGGATGTTCAATATCGGTGCGGCAGGCCAGTGGATCGGCGGCGCGCTCGTCGCGACCTGGCTCGGTTATGCGGTCAGCCTGCCCATCGTGCTGCACGCAGCGGTCTGTGTCATCGGCGCCTTCGCCGGTGGTGCGGTGATCGGCTGGATCGTGGGCGAGATCAAGGCCCGGACCGGCGCGCACGAGGTCATCCTCACGATCATGCTCAACTACGTCATGTACAACCTCCTGTCCTTCCTGCTGTCCAGCCAGTCGGCTATGCAGGCACCAGGCCAGACCAACCAGGTCGCGCCGAACATCGCGGCAAGCGCGACGCTGCCGCATGTCGGAGGGCCGCCGCCGCAGGCCGGCGTGGGGTTCCTGATCGCGCTGGCCGCCGCGGGCGGGGTGGCCTGGCTGCTCTCGCGCAGCACGGTCGGCTTCCAGTTCCGGACCGTGGGCGCGAGCCCCAGCGCGGCACGCAGCGCCGGCATCCGCGTGGAGCGGGTCTGGGTGCTCGCGTTCCTGATCGCAGGCGGCCTTGCCGGGCTATCGGCAGCCACGATCGTGCAGGGCCAGACACAGCCGCTGACCTTCAACAGCTACGGGACATACGGCTTCGACGGCATCACGGTCGCACTACTCGGCCGGGCCAGGCCGTTCGGCGTGGTCCTCGCCGGTCTGCTGTTCGGTGCGCTGAACGGCGGCGGCACGCTCATGGAGGCCGCCACCGGCGTCCCGTCCGATGTCGTTGATGTCATCAAGGGCCTGATCGTGCTCCTCGTCGCCGCACCGCCGCTGATCCGGCTGCTGTTCCGGCTGCGCCGCACCGGCGGGGCCGGGCCGCAGGCAGTCGCGCCGAAGGGGTGGTCCGGATGACCACCCTCACCGCCCCGATCCGCGTATCGGTCCCGGTCAGCCGCCGGTATCTCGCCGTCGGCTCGTTCATCCTGCTCGGCCTGATCGACCTGATCATGCTCGGCCTCTCCGCGCACTCCGGCGACGCGGTCTTCGCACTGTCGCTGCCTGGCGCCTCGCCGCACCTGCCCGCGATCCGGGTGCCCGGGGCGGTGGCGTGCTACGTGCTTGGCGCCATCTCCATCGCCCTGGGCATCGCCCGAGCCGTGCTCGAACCGCCCCGCTGGGCTAAGCGGACCATGATCGCGGTCGTGCTGATCTGCTTCCTGCTGTCGCTGCTGGCGTGGGCGGACGCCGGCAACTCGGTCGGGCCGGTGCAAGTGGTCGACCTGCTACAGGGAACCCTGGCGGCCTCGATCCCGCTGGTGCTCGGCGCCCTGTCAGGCTGCATGTGCGAGCGCTCCGGCGTCATCAACATCGCGATCGAGGGCCAGTTCCTGTTCGGCGCGTTCACCGCGGCTGCCGTGGCCAGCGTCGCCGGCTCGGTCTGGTTGGGCCTGATCGGAGGATCCCTGGCCGGCGGCCTGCTCGGTGCGGTGCTCGCGGCCTTCGCGATCGCGTTCCTGGTGGATCAGATCATCCTCGGCGTCGTGCTCAACGTGCTCGCGCTCGGGCTGACCGGATACCTATACGACCGGATGATGGTGCCGTACGCCAGCACCTTCAATGCCGGCAACACGTTCAGCACGGTCAAGATCCCGGGCCTGGGCAACCTGCCGATCATCGGGCCAGTTTTCTTCGACGCCAACGTCTTCCTGTACATCACCTATGTGCTGGTCATCGTGATCCAGATCGGCCTGTTCAGCACACGGTGGGGACTGCGGGTCCGGGCCGTCGGTGAGCATCCGGTGGCGGCCGACACGGTCGGGATCAGGGTGCTGTGGACCCGGTACCGCAACGTCATGCTCGGCGGCCTGGCCGCCGGGATCGGCGGCGCGTACCTGACCGTTGGCTCGGTCGGCTTCTTCAACAAGGACATCAGCTCGGGCCTGGGCTACATCGCGCTGGCGGCCATGATCTTCGGGAGGTGGACGCCGCTCGGCTCGGTGGCGGCTGCGCTGCTGTTCGGCTTCAGCACCCAACTGGCGACCGAGCTGTCCATCCTGCGGGTGCCGGTCTCGTCGTTCATCCTGCTGATGGCGCCGTATGTGGCGACGATCATCGCCGTGGCCGGGCTGGTGGGACGGGTGCGGCCACCCGCCGCCGACGGCAAGCCGTACCTCAAAGCATGACCGCGTCGGTGGCGATGGCCCGTGACCTGGACAATGAATCTGTGACCAGCGGCGCTTACCCCGAGGCAGGCAGTGCCCGCCCACTGGCAGCGATGGTGCCATCGTGATCTCCGATCCGTACCAGGCGGCGCACGCCAGTGCGGCCCGGCTGGCGGAACTGTCAGGCAAGGACCGCCACGACGCGGTGGTAGTGCTCGGCTCCGGCTTCGCGTCAGCCGCCGGTGCACTTGGCCCCGCGGACACCGAGATCCCGCTCGCCGGCCTCGGCGGCTTCCCGCCGCCCACCGTGGCCGGCCACGTTGCCGTGGCGCGCTCGCTGACGATCGGCCGGCTACGGGTGCTCGTCTATCTCGGCCGGGTGCACCTGTATGAGGGCCACCCGGCACCGGCCGTGGTGCACGGGGTACGGACTGCGGTTGCCGCCGGATGCGAGGTGGTGGTGCTGACCAAGAGCGGCCGCGCGCTGGTCGACAGCGGCGCGGCGACGATCGACCATACCGCGACGTCGGCGGTCAATCCGCTGATCACGCTCGCCGCGGGCTCGATCGACGGCATCAACCTGAACGGCACCGACATCACGTCGGAAATCAGCGAAGGCAAGATCGCCGGGCTGGTCCAGCTCNNCCATCTCGCTGGTGACCAACCTCGCCGCCGGGCTGGCTGACCACGGACTCGACCACGCAGAGGTCGTCGCGGCTGGGGCGGCATCCGCCGGCCGGATAGGCGCCCTGCTCGCCACCGTCCTGCCGGGGGCCAAACCCGCGTGAGGCATCCCCCGGTCAGCGACACCCGCCCGGGCCGCCTCCCGGCCCGGGCCTGCCGGCTGCTGCCAGGCGGTTGGCGGTGATCCACTCCGGCCTGCGCGCCCGGGTGGAAACCTGGATCAGCGAGGACCCTGACCCTTGTGACCGGGCCGAACTGCGGGCAATGCTAGCCGCATGCGGTGAGGACGGCGAGCCGGGCAGGGCGGCACAGGCCGAGATCACNNGGCGGGCCTGCGGGGCGCCATCGGGGCCGGGCCGAACCGGATGAATCGTGCCGTCGTCAGGGCAGCCACCGCCGCGCTGGCGGCTTGGCTGGACGAGCACAGTCCCGGCGCTGCCCAGATGGGTGTGGTCATCGGCTGCGACGCGCGGCACCGCTCGGCCCACTTCGCCGATGAGGCGGCGGCCGTGCTCACCGGGGCCGGCATCCCGGTCCATCTGCTGCCACGCCCCGGCCCGACGCCGTTGCTCGCGTTCGCCGTCCGGCACCTGTCCGCCGCCGCGGGCATCATGATCACGGCGAGCCACAACCCGGCCAGCGACAACGGCTACAAGCTCTACGCCAGCGACGGCGCACAGATCGTGCCACCGGTTGACGCACAGATCGAGGCTGCGATCGCCCGCCTGGGGCCGCTGTCACAGATCCCCGTCGGCCCGGCCGATGGCCCGCTGGTCACCCGGCACGGCGACGAGGTGGCCCAGGCCTACCTGGACGCCATCATCGCCGCGTTCCCGGGCCAGCCACCGGCTCCCGGCCCACCAGCCCCCAGCCCACCAGCTCCCGGCCCACCAGCTCCCGGCCCACCAGCCCCCAGCC
>DPMS01000955.1 GCA_003541285.1 Actinomycetota bacterium | reverse complement strand
GCGTACCCGGCGTACCCGGCGCGCCCCAGCGGCCGGACCGTGACCGCCGTGGTTTCCGGATGCACCGTCGCGCCGGCCCGTTCGGCCAGGTACAGGTAGTTCTTGACGAGCGAGTTCTTCGCGTTGTGCTGGCAGCCGGTCATGCACTCGCCGACCTCCAGGCAGCCGCGGCGGCTTGGGCCGGCGCCGCCGAAGAACGGGTCCTCGACCTCCACGCCGGGTTCCTTGCGGCCCTCCCGGCCGAAGAACACCCCGACCGGGGCCATGCCGAATGTGTGCCCCACGCCCATCTCGTCGGCCACCCGCTGCATGACCTCGTCCGACGGCGTCATTGTCGGGTTGGGCACCACGCCCAGCATCCGCTCCGCCTGGTCGTAGTAGGGCGCGAGCTCAGCCCGCCAGTCGGTGATGTGCGCCCACTGGCGGTCACGGTAAAAGGCGTCCTCCGGCTGGTACAGCGTGTTCGCGTACACGAGCGAGCCGCCACCGACCCCCGCGCCGGCCAGGATGATCACGTCCCGCAGCATGTGAATGCGCTGGATGCCCTTGCAGCCGAGCTTCGGTGCCCACAGGAATTTTCGGGCATCCCAGGACGTCCTGGGATAATCGGCGTCCCCGAACCGGCGCCCCGCCTCAAGCACGCCCACCCGGTAACCCTTCTCGGTGAGCCGAAGTGCGGTGACGGAGCCCCCGAAGCCCGAGCCGATCACCAGCACGTCATAGTCATATGCGGCAGTGGACGCATCCTTGGCCCGCTCACCTGCGTCGTCCGCCATCTGTCCATGGTGGGCGCCACTGCGGCATGCGAGCAGGGCCGAAGGTCCCGGGCCGGCCGGGTCCGGCAGCGCGCCGTGGAACCCGGCTTCAGGGCGCTGCCGGGGACAGGAAAGATTCCAGCAGCGACGTGTAGCGGGCCCGGTTGATGTTCCGCGACTCGACGTGGCCCGCGCCCGGGAACCGCGCGAAGGTGACGAGGGAAGGCTCGGTGCCGCCGCCCGTCAGGCTGGCTGTTCGGCCTGCAGTTGCCGCACCACTTTCAGCGCGTCCTCGACATGCTGGCCAATATTGATCATCGAGTTGAAGACGTGCCGGACCGTGCCCGTGCGGTCAACGACATACGTGACGCGGCCGGGCAGCAGGCCGAGCATGGCCGGCACGCCATAACTCTTCCGCACCTGACCACCCTGGTCGCTGACCAGCGTGAAGGGCAGCTGGTGCCGGTCGGCGAAAGCTGCATGCCTGCTCACGGAGTCCGAGCTGACACCGATCACCTCGGCACCGGCGTCGCTGAAGACCTGGTGGCTGTCACGGAATGCGCATGCTTCGGCAGTGCAGCCGCGGGTCTCGTCCCGGGGATAGAAGTACAGGACGACCACCCGTTCGCCGAGCCGGTCGTGCAGCCGGATCAGTTCACCGGCCTGCGAGGGGAGGGTGAAGTCTGGGGCCTTGTCACCGGCCTGGATGCTGCGTGCCATGCTCTGTCCGCCTCTCTGCACTCCCACCCAGGGAAGCACATGTCCGTTTCCACTAAGGAAACGGATCCCACCGGGGAACGGATCACCTGCCTCCTCGATAATGCGGGCATATGCGGCGCCGCGCCCGCGCCGCGCGATCTACGGGGTGCTGCCCGCCGGGCGCCGTGCCCGCGCCGTGCCCGCGCCGTGCCCGTGCCGTCACGGCGCCGGGCCTGCGCCGCCGTGGCCCTTACTCCTCGGCGAGCAGGTGGGCAGTGGGCAGGCGGCGCAATGCCTGGGCGGGCAGCAGGGCTGCGGCGACGGTGACGAACGTGCCGACGGCGGTGGCGGCGGCGACCAGGTAAAGGCTGGCGGGTGCCTGGCCGGCGAAGTTGGCCGCAGCGGCGAGGCCGAGGGCGGCGCCGGCCAGCGAGCCGGCCAGGCCGATGATGGCGCCCTCGGTGATCACCAGGCGGCTGAGTGCCGATTCCCGCCAGCCGAACGCGCGGATGGTGGCCAGCTCAGGGGCGCGTTCGCGGATGTTCAGGAAGATCACGTCAGCGACGGCCAGGATGCCGAGCGCGACGGTCGCGAGGACGGCGACGTAGTCCACGCCGCGGACCTGGAGCGCGACCGCGTTGCCGAGCAGGGAGCCGACGAGGACGCCGCGGAACGCGAAGGTGACGGCGGTCAGCATCGTCAGCGCGGTAATGCCGATGGCCAGGCTGATCGCGCCAACGGCCGCCCGGCCTGGGGTGCGGAGCACGTTCACCATCGCCAGCGCGGTGATGCCACCTGGCTGGTGCCCGCGCCGGGCGCCCAGTACCGGCGGGCGGACCGACTCGACCGGGTCGGCGCGGGCAGCCAGCCAGGCGGGTATCACCCCGGCTACGACGGCCACCGCGACCGCGATCGGCACGGCCAGCGCCGCCTGCCCCGGTGAGGCACGCAGGCCGAGTGCCGAGGACAGCGGCAGCGCCGCAACGGCGCCCAGGATGCCCGCGGTCAGGCCGATCGCGGCGAGTTCGCCCAGAACGGCGGTGAACAATCGTGGCCGGGTCCAGCCCAGGCAGGCCAGCACGCCGAGTTCGCGGCGCCGTCCGCGGATCGCCGCCGACGCGGAGTTGGCGACAAACAGGATGCAGACGATGAGGATCAGCGTGAATAGCACCAGGCTGTTCTTGTCGACGGCGGTGAGGATCGCGACGGCGACTCCCTTCTTCACCCAGCCCTCGCTGAGTGCTAGCGCCGGCTGGCCGAACTTGCCGGCCGGCAGGTCGATCGTCGTCGGCTCCGGTGACGAGCCGACCACAATGTCCACGTCCAGGTGCGTGCGCGCCACGATCTGCTGGGCGGCCTCCCGGATCCGTTCCAGCGACACCGGGTCCGGGCCGGTGACGCCCGCGACCCGGACCCGGATCACGCTGATCGGGGCGTCACCGGGCAGGCCGGTGCCGTAGTAGGCGTTCTGCTCCAGGGCCGGCAGCGCCGAGAGGGTGGTGATCAGGTCCACCGGCTGGCTGACATACCCGCCCAGATTCTGATTCGGCAGCAGGTCCCCGCTACGCAGCGCCTTTCTGCTCGCTGGATCGGCAGGCGCCGCCGCCACCGGCTGGTATGGCCCAAGCGGAACCTCCGACAGCGGATCAAACGACTTGATCCTGGCTGGATCGAAGACGCCGACCAGTCGCGCGCTGGCGTTGCGGGGAATGCTCCCGCCCCGCGGGACGCTGTGCGGGAGGGTGAGGGTCACCCGCTGGGCATGACCTGCGACCGCACGGTACTGGCTGTCCTCGTTATCCATGGCAATGGCCGCGATGCCGCCGGTGTACCAGGCCGACAGCGGGTTGTGCACGGCCAGCGGAGTCAGCGCACCTTGTGCGGCCCGGCGGTAACTCACCGGGCCGGCGCTCCAGATCCCCCAGATCACGCCTCGCCCGGATGTCAGCTCGCCCAGCAGCCGCTGATAGGCCTGCTGCGCGGTGGTCCGCACCGTGACCACGGTCCGGCCAGGCGCGCCGGCCTTACTCGTCAGCCAGCTCAGGCTCATCGGCGGCGGTGGCGCCTTGGGCGGCGCGAGCAGCTGCAGCCGGGTCAGCGCGTACTCGTCCAGGCCACCGGTCGAGGCGGCCAGCACCGGGAAGGTGATGAGCCCGCGGCCGGGCGAGACGTCACTGGCGTTCTCTGCCAGGTAGCTGCCCCTGATCAGCGCATGGTTGAGACCATCCAGTTTCGCCTCGGCGTCCGGGTCGATCGCGGCGATCAGCACGGGCAGCACCCAGCCGACGGTGAAGGCATCGGAGGTTGGGGGCTTTAAGCCTGGGGAAAGCCGGTGCCTGGCCCGTCCGCCATGGACCAGCATGTCATGGTCGACTGGGCGGCGGTGCCGAACGGATTGTCAGCCCGCGTCACCGGCAGGCTGGAGCACACCGGCACGCTGGTGCCGCCGGTGAGTATCTCGCGGTAACGAAGATTCGGCGAGAGCCGCAGCGGGTTCGGTGTGTTATAGACGTACGAGGCGGGCTGCTGGATGCGGCTGGTGCTGGCGCCGCTGACCCAGGTGGTGCTGACCCGGTACAGCTGGCGCCCGGCCCTGGTGCGGTCGGCTGCCGGGATGGGAACTCTGATCGGCGCCGCGAGCAGCGTGTAACCCGCCATGGCGACCGGCGCGGCGACCTGGACGCCGGGGATGTTCTCGATCTGGTGGTACTGGGCCATGGTAATGCCGCCATAGATGCCGGACAAGAAGTTCGGCTGCACCGTGCCGGTCTGCGTTTCGAGTCTGGTTCTCGTTCCGCTGGGCCGGACCAGGATGTCGTAGGCGGGAGCGAAGTGCGCAGACACGGTGCCGACGGTGCGCAGCTGCCCGGTCCGGGACGCGGCGGTCAGCACCGTGAACGCGGTGGTCGCCAGCAGCATCCCGGCTAGCAGGGCAAGCAGGCGGACGGTGCGGAAGCGCAGCTGCGACCACGCGAGCCTTCCCATTGCCTGCCCGCCCTAGCCGAGCTGGCCGACCCGGCGGACCATCTCCTCGACCGGGTAGCCCTCGGTGAGGTCGATGTCATCCACGATGGCGCCGTCCCGGAGCCGGATCATCCGCTCGCAATGCGCGGCGACCTGCGGGTCGTGCGTGGCCAGGATGATCGTCATTGTGTGCTCCCGGCGGAGCCCGGCGATCAGCTGCAGGATCTCGGTGGCGTTCGCCGAGTCCAGGTTGCCGGTGGGCTCATCGGCCAGCAGCAGGGCCGGGGTATTGATCAGCGCCCTGGCAATGGCGACGCGCTGCTGCTCGCCGCCGGACATCTTCGCTGGCAGCGACTGCTCCCGGCCAGCCAGGCCAACGGCCGACAGCAGCTGACGCCCACGTTCCTTCTTATTGAAGGAAGTCCGGTACGGCAGCACCGGCGCGATGACATTGTCCAGCGCGGTAAGCGCCGGGAGCAGGTGGTAACGCTGGAACACGAAGCCGACTGTCCGCCGGTAGGCGGCCAGTGCCGGGCCGCGCAGGGCGGTGACGTCGGTGCCGCCGGTGCGGATGGTGCCCGAGTCCGGGCGCTCGATCGCGCCGATCAGATGCAGCAGCGTGGACTTGCCCGACCCGGAGGCGCCGGTCAGCGCGACGAACGTGCCCGCATCGATGCGCAGGCTGACATCGTCGGCCGCCCGGACGATCTGGTCCTTGCCGATCCCGTAACTCTTGCGGATGGCATGCAGTTCGATAGCGGCGCTGGGACCGGCGCCAGCGTCGGCGGTGTCGGTCAAGGCGTTACTCCCGGCAAGGTGGCCAGGCGGACGGTGCTGAACCGCAGCTGCGGCCGTGCGAACCTTCCCATCTGGTGGCTGCTCCTCTCCGTGGCCCCGGCTCCCCGCTCCTGCCAGGGCCAGCTGGCGTTTTGCCCGGGGTCAGGGTTACTGTGACGGCATACCTAGTAACAATGCAACGGCAGGATGGTCTCGCTAGTGCCGCGTCAGGCTA
>DPMS01000107.1 GCA_003541285.1 Actinomycetota bacterium | reverse complement strand
ATGCACGGGTGTGCCGGCCGGCCGGCACCCGGTGGCCGCGCTTGGCAAGCCCCGCCCCGGCGTGGACGCGGCCAGGCACGGCCTGGCGGGTGGCCGTCATGTGCTGGCGGGTCATGATCATCCCCGCGGCCGGGACGGTGACGACGCTCTCGCCCTGCATCAGGGCTGCCTTGGCCTGGTAGTACGCTTCAGCCTCCGAGTGGTCGGGTGCCCGTTCCGGCCGCTTGAACGTCATCCACATCGGGATGCCGATCCAGGCGAGCAGGAATAGCGCGGCCAGGGGAAAGTTAGCCCAGACCAGCGGGGTCATAAGTGCCTCCTCCGTCGTGGTGTCCGCGCCGGCAGGGACTCTGCCGGCCGGTTTCGCTCACTTCCGAGAATGCCCAAGCGGGCTCTCAGGGCACTTGGCAGAACTTCAGAGCGGCCTATGAGCATGGGCCATTTCTCAGCGGCAGCTATGAATCCGGGCGTTTCCGCCCTCAGCTGGTGCGGCTGCGCACCTTCTGGCGCAGCGCCAGCGCGAACACCGCGGTTGCACTGGTGGCGGCGATCGCGAGGCTCAGCGGCTCCCCGGCGCCGATGCCGTGCTTGACGTTCTCAGCGTCGGCCACCTGGCCGAAGCAGACGATCGCGGCCAGGCCCGCCAGCACGGCGCCGAGTGCCTGCGCTGTGCCCGGTGGCAGCACGGTCTGGGTGGCGCGGTCCCGCCACCGGCGGCGAAGGAAGAGATAGGCCGCCAGGCCGAGCAGCCCGAGCACGGCGCAGGCGCCGGCCTGCAGGAAGAAGTCGCCGACATGGTCGGCGAGCATGGCGGTGACGCACGAATGGGTGTGCGGGTCGCCGGCCAGCCAGCGGGCGCAGTCGGCCCGGGAGTAGGTGCCCGGCGGGAAGGGCGGGGTCATGAACAGGTTGCCCTTCGCCGCGTTCAGGAACCGCCCGACGATACCGGCCACGCCGATCGCGATGAACCCGGCGCTGCCCACCAGGCCGGCGGTGAGGACCAGGTGGCGCAGCAGCGGCGCCGAGGGGCGGGTGAGGACGGCCGGCCGCCCTGCCACGACGTGCACCGGGCCGATCCGTTCCAGCGCCTGCGTCTGCGCCGCATCCTCGGACAGGCCGGTGGCCATGCCCTCGGCCACGGCGTCGCGCAGGTGCGCCTCCACCTCTGCCAGGGTGTGCCGCACCTGGCGTGGGCTGCCGCTGAGCGAGACGAGCAGCCGGTCGAGGTAGTCCTCGATGAGGTCGCCGGAGGTACCCGCGGTGCTGCCGATCATGCCGTGCCTCGCAGCACCGCCGTGGTCAGCGGCAATCCGCCGGGCAGCACCGCACCGCGCGCGCTGGCGGCCGGGGCACCGAGCACCCGGGCCATCGACCCGCTGAACTCCCGCCACTGCCGGGCCTGCTCGGCCATCGCCCGCTCACCAGCGAGGGTGAGGTGATAGATGCGGCGACGGCGGCCCGCCACCACCTCCCAGGTGCTGGCCAGCAGGCCCGCGCTCTCCAGCCGGTGCAGCGCCGGGTACACGGTGCCCTCGGGCAGCTGGAACGCGCCGTCGCTGCGATCACGCAGCCGGGTGATGACCTCATAGCCGTGACCGGGGCCACCGCTGAGGACCGACAGCAGCAGCAGGTCGAGATGGCCCTTGAGCTTCTCCGCCTTCATACCTAGTAATACTAGGTATGAAGGCGGGCGCCTGTCCACCTGGCAGGTCAGGCCAGCTGGGTGGCGGCACCATCCTGGGTGGAATCAGGGCGTGCGCTTAACGGCCCTTCCAGGCGGGGCAGGGTGATGACAAAACGGGTCGAGCCGGGCCGGCTGGTCACGCCCACGCTGCCCCCGTGGGCGGTGGTCACCGCGTCCACGATCGCCAGGCCCAGCCCGGTGCTGCCGGTGGCGTGCGAGCGGGAGGTGTCGCCGCGGACGAACCGCTCGAACAGGCCCGGCTGCAGGTCGGGTGGGATACCAGGCCCGTTGTCGGTCACGCTGAGCACGACCGTGCCGCCGCCCTCGCCTGGCTCGGTCAGTGACACCGTGACGGTGGTCCCCGGCGGGGTGTGGCGGCCGGCGTTGCTCAGCAGGTTGGCCAGCACCTGGCGGAGCCGGTGCTCGTCGCCGCGGACCGTGACTGGTTCGCCGGGAAGTTCGAGCTGCCACCGGTGGTCGGGGACGGCTGCCCGCGCATCGCTGGTGGCGTCGATGGCCAGCCGGGTCAGGTCGACCGGCTCCCTGGCCAGCGGCCGGCCGGCGTCGAGTTGCGCGAGCAGCAGCAGTTCGTCCACCAGTTCGCTCATCCGCGCCGATTCCGATTCGACCCGGCTGATGGCATGCGCGATGTCGTCGGGGACCGGGCCGGGGTGGCGGCGGGCGAGTTCGGCGTAGCCCCGGATGGCCGCCAGCGGCGTGCGCAGTTCGTGGCTGGCGTCGGCCGCGAACCGGCGCAGCCGGGCCTCGCTCGCGGCGCGCCGGGCCAGCGCGGACTCGACGTGCCCGAGCATCCGGTTCAGTGCCGCCCCGACCTGGCCGACCTCCGTTCTCGGGTCCGCGTCCGGCACTCGTTCGGGCAGCGTGACCTCTCCGCTGGCCAGCGGAAGCTCGGTCACCCGGGCCGCGGTGGCCGCCACCCGCCGCAGCGGGCGCAACGACAGCCGCACCCAGGCGGTGCCGATGATCCCGGTCAGCACCAGCGCCACCGAGAACACGATGACCTCGGTGATCTCCACCGTCCGCAGGGTCTCGTCAACCGGCTCCATCGGCAGGCCGGTGATGTACGTGACGCCCGGCTGCGGGCGCGGCCCGGGCGCCGACAGCAGCCGGTAGGGACCCAGCGTGGACAGGCTGCTGGTGTAGGGCTGGCTGCTGCCGGACATGGCGGTGAGCACCGTCCTGTCGGCGGCGGACAGGACGCATTTGCCGTTGGCCACGTACGCGTAGGTCACGGTCCCGTTCCTGACCTGGGCGCTGAACGTCTCCTCCGCCTGCTCGCCGGCACACGTCAGAGGTGAGTTCGCGGATGGCGGCAATGGCTGGGATGTCCCTGACTCGCTGTCGCCCTCCGGCCCTGGCGTGTGCAGGCAGGCGGTGAAGCGCTGGCTCGCAGCGGTCAGCTGGCCGTCCAGACCGTCCAGCAGCGCCCGGTGCAGAACCAGATAGGTGACCAGGCCGACGGCGGCGCAGGCGAGCGCGAGCAGCACCAGCAGGCCGGCGATGAGCCGGCCGCGCAGGGTGCGCCTGGCCAGCCAGCGGCCGGGCCGGGACGCCGGCCTACCGGCCCCGGGGCCAGCTTCGGCCTGGCTCATCAGCTTGTCGGCTTGAGCACGTAGCCGACGCCCCGGACCGTGTGGATCAGGGGTTCGCGGCCAGCATCGATCTTCTTGCGCAGGTAGCTGATGTAGAGCTCGACCACATGTGCCTGGCCGCCAAAGTCGTAGTTCCACACCCGGTCCAGGATCTGCGCCTTGGACAGCACCCGGCGCGGGTTGCGCATGAGGAACCGCAGCAGCTCGAACTCGGTGGCGGTCAGCTCGATCAGCTCACCGCCCCGGCGTACCTCGCGGGCGTCCTCGTCCATGGTCAGGTCACCCACGACCAGCTCGCTCTCGCTGCGGGACCGCGCGATCCCGGCCCTGCGCAGCAGCCCGCGCAGCCGGGCCAGCACCTCTTCCAGGCTGAACGGCTTGGTGACGTAGTCGTCGCCGCCCGCGGTGATCCCCGCCACCCGGTCCTCCACCGCGTCCCGGGCGGTCAGGAACAGGACGCACACGTGGGGGAGTTCGGCCCGCATGCGGCGCAGGACCTCCAGGCCGTCGAAGTCGGGGAGCATGACGTCCAGCACGACGGCGTCCGGGCGGAATTCGCGGGCCACCCGGACCGCGCTGGCGCCGTCGCCGGCGGTCCGGATCTCCCAGCCCTCGTACCGGAGCACGCTCGCGAGCAGTTCGGCCAGGCTGGGCTCGTCGTCCACGACCAGCACGCGGATGGGCGTGCCGTCGCCACGCTGGATCGCGGCCCGCTGCGTGCCGGTGGCCCCGGCCGCGGCTACCGGTGCGGCCGGGGGCTGTGGCGCCTGCATCTCAGGACGCATCGGAGAGGGTCAGGGCCAGCGCCGGGCAGTCGGTGACAGCGCGCCGTGCCTGCCGTTCCAGCACCCGGGGCACCGGCCGGGCGGGCAGGATCGGGTACCCCCACTCATCCAGGGTGACCAGTTCGGGCAGGAGTTCCGCGCACAGGCCGTGCCCCACGCAATCGATCGGGTTGACGCGCAGCTGCTTTTTCATGTCACCTCCAGTCTGCTTCATCGAGGGCAGGTTCGGCAGGCAGCGGCAGGAACGGCTGCCGGCTGCTGCCAGTGCACTGCCCGCGTGCGTGCCGGTCAATCTCGCCGGCGAACACCTGCAGGGCGCTGCGGATCAGCCGCACCGTTCCCTCCGGATGATGGCAGGCACCCCGTCCCACGACCAGGCCTGACCAGCGCTCGAGATCTGCGCGCGCCTGCGGGTCCGGACGTGGGCCGGCCAGGCTGCCCAGTGCGGTCGCCATCCGGGGCAGCCCGTTGAAGCACGGCCCGCACTGCCCGGCCGACTCCAGGGCGAGGTAGCGCACGACCCGGGCGGTTTCGGCGACGCCGCACCGGCCGGCGGGCAGCGCCGCCAGCACGCCGGCCCCCACCGCCGCGCCGAGCGGGCGCAGCGCCGCATTGGCCAGCGGAAGCTGTGCTGCCTGCGCGGCCGGCAGCCAGGTGCCGTGGTAGCCGCCGGCCAGGACGGCCTGCACCTGGCCATCGAGCCGGAGCAGATCGGTGATCGGGATGCCCAGTGGGACCTCCACCACGTTCCTGCTGCCGTCGGCGTAGTGCAAGGTGGTCAGCATGCTGCCGGGCTCGTCGGCGGTGCCCACGCTCCGGAACCAGGCGGCGCCGTAGCGGCCGATCAGCGCCAGGTGAGCCAGGGTCTCCACGTTCTGCACCAGCGTCGGGCGGTCGGCCACGCCCCGCTGGGAGGCGCGCGGCGGCTTGAACCGGGGCAGGGCGGGCCCGCCCGAGGTCACGCTGGCCAGTGCCGACTCCTCGCCCGCCAGGAACCGTGGCGGTGCCTCGATCAGTTCCACCCGGGCGGCATCGATGCCGGCGTGGGCGCGCTGCGCGATGGCAGCGGCAAGGTGCTGGTGCAGCCGGGGATTGCGGTGGACGTAGAGCCCGACCGTGCGGGAGCCGACCGCTTCCGCCGCCAGTTGCAGCCCGTCGAGAACCAGATGCGGGGAGATCCACAGCAGTGACTTGTCTTTGTTGCTGGCAGGTTCTCCTTCAGCGCCGTTGCCGACCACCACCGGGGTGCGGCCGTAGCCGGCCACGGCCGCGAGCTTGCGGTAGGTGGGGAAGGCGGCGCCGCCGCGCCCGGTGAGCCCGGCTGCCTCCACATCCCCGGTGATCAGCTCCGGCCTGCCCCGGTAGGGCAGCCGGCCGTGGCTGCGCAGATGGGTTTCCAGGTCAACCGGCACCGCCCCGTAAGAGGGCAGCAGCCGGGGCAGGCCACCGGCGTAGGTCAGGGACGGCCGGACGGCCAGCGGCTCCGCCGGATACTGAGCGGGGTGCTGGCTTGGGTAGGGAAGGGTGGCGCTATGCGTCATCGGGAGGGGCCGTCCTCTGGGTGGGTGTCATGGCCACGACTGCGGGCGGGGTGCCCGGCGCCGCGCTCGGTCTTGGCAAGGGTGTAAGCGGCACGTTCGGTCCGGGGCACCTCGCGTATCGTCCCCGCGATCCGCCAGATGACCGCGCCGCCCACCGCCAGCCCGTAGGCGATGGCCAGCGCTCTCAGGCCACCGCCACGCAGGTCGGGGCAGACCAGCCCCGCCACAACCAGCGCCACCGGCCAGGCCAGGTAGGCCAGCCAGTGGATGGCCCGCCACAGCCGCCGGGACATGCGCGCGCGGGCCAGGCCGGTGATGATGAGGGCGAGGATCAGATCGAAAGCCACCGCGCCCAGGCCGAGCCAGAACGCCTGATAGGCGGAGGTGAACGGGATGAAGATCGCGACCGCCCGGATGCTAACGAACGGATCGACGATCGCCGTGATGATGTGCACGGCGATGAACACGACCGACAGCAGTGACAGGCTGCGATGGAGCCCGGTAACCGCGAAAGAGGGCAGGCCGGGCAGCCGGGCCTGGCGGTTGACCAGGACGCCGAGAATCACCACGAGCGAGAGCAGGATCAAGCTGACCACGCCCGTGGCACGGCTGGCGTACCACAGCGCCGTGTTCTGGGTGATTGTGGCGGCCAACATATGCTCCCCGGTTCCGGCGGTACTCTGATCATGGCAAGCGGTCCGCAGCGGGTTCTCTAGCCTGGCTCTCAATTGCCTCTGAGCGGCCGGACCTGGCAGGATGCGCCAGACACCCCCCACCCCCGCCGGAGGTCGCATGTCTGCCCGCGCGCCGCGTCCGAGCCCGGAGCCCAGGGGGAGCGGGACGCGCCGGGGCGTGGGCGGGCTGCTGGTGGACACCGGCCCGCTGTGGCGCCACCAGGGCTTCCGGCGGCTGTGGACGGGGCAGATGGTCGCCGGGGTCGGCAGCCAGCTGACCGTGGTGGCGGTGGGCTACCAGACCTACCGTCTCACCGGCTCGACAGCCATGGTCGGTCTGGTCAGCCTCGGCCAGCTGGCGCCGCTGCTGGCCGGATCTGTGCTCGGCGGGCCGGTGGTGGACGCCTTTGACCGGCGCAAAGTCATGCTGGTGACCCAGGTGCTGCTGGCGGCCGGGGCCGCCGGGCTGGCCGTCAACGCGATGCTCGGGCATCCTCTGCTCTGGCCGATGTTCGCCTTCACCGCCGAGTCCGCCGCGTTCCAGGGGGTGGACTGGGCAGCCCGGCGCTCGTCGCTGCGCAGGCTGGTGCCACCGGCCGACCTGGCCGCCTCCCTCTCGCTCCAGTCGGCTGCGTTCCAGGCGACCTCGGTGCTTGGTCCCGCCGCCGCCGGCCTGATCATCGCCCACGCCGGGTTCTCCCTCGTCTACTGGCTGAACGTCGCCTCGTTCGGTGTGGCATTCATCACAGTCACCCGGCTGCCAGCGCTCCCGCCCGAGAGCGGGGGGCAGCCCGCCGGCCTCGCCTCGCTGGCTGGCGGCATCAGCTACCTGCGGTCGAGCCGGCCGCTTGCCGGGGCGTTCCTCATCGACCTGGGGGCAATGGTGTTCGGGATGCCCAGGGCGCTGTTCCCCGCACTGGCGCTGACCGTCTACCACGGGGGGGCCACCACGGTCGGGTACCTGAACGCGGCACCGGGGCTGGGTGCCCTGATCGGGTCGCTGCTCACCGGCCATATCGGCCGGGTCGCGCGGCCCGGCCGGGCGGTGGCGGTCTGCGTGGTGGGCTGGGGGGCCGCCATCACCGGGTTCGGCCTGGCGACCTGGCTGCCAGCCGCCCTGGCGCTGCTGGTGGTGGCGGGCGCCGCCGACGTGGTCTCGTCGGTGTTCCGGATGGTGATCGTGCAGCAATCCACGCCCGACGCCATGCAGGGGAGGGTCAACAGCCTGGTCTTCGCCGGCATCCAGGGCGGGCCACGGCTCGGTGATGCCGAATCCGGCATGGTGGCCGCGGTGGCCGGCCCGCAGTTCGCGGCCTGGTCCGGTGGCCTGCTCAGCATCGCGACCGCCGTTGTCACCTGCTGGGCGATCCCGCAGTTCTATCGCTACCGGAACGTGGCCAGCGCGGCGGTGTCGTTCGCTGGCGCACCGGTGGAGTCAGCTGACCGGGGCGGGCGTGCCGGAGAGGCCGAGCCGGAGCCCGGCCCGGTCAGCTGACGCTTCGTCACGAGCCGCCAGAAGTGGTGTGGCTCGGAGCCTTGATTGCGGTGCCGGCCGGCGCGGTGGCCGGGACGCGCGTGCCGCTGTCGTCGCCTGAGTACTGGGCGGGTGGTGTGGTGGCGGGCTGGGTCGTGGTGGCCGCGGCCGGAGAGGTGCTGGCCGGTGCCTGCTTGTGCGCAGGGGCAGGCAGGTTGTAGGCCACGACGCCGGCGGTGGCCAGCGCGGCCGCTCCTACCCCGACGGTGGCCACCCGCATCCGGGACCTGCTGCGCTCCCGCTCCAGGACCGCCGACATCGTGTCCCGGTCATATCTCATCGGGTACCTGCCCCTCAGCGGGCCAGCCCGCGACGGTGTGCACAGTTCCGGCCTCGTCCACCAGGCGGGCTGGCAGTCCCAGGCCGGTGAGCCAGCCAGGCGCCTCCCGGCCGCGGATGATCGCCGCCGTGCTGGCCGTGTTGGCGTCGGCGCAGCTTGCCGCGGCCACCGAGACAGTCCGCCAGACCGGCGCCGCGGGCAGGCCTGTCCGCGGGTCGAGAATGTGGTGGAGCACATCGCCGCCCCGCCGCCAGCGCCGCGCCGCCGTGCTGGAGGTGGCCAGGCCGCCGTTGTGGATGGCCACGACCGCGGACGGCCCGGTGGGCGTGTCCTCGGGGCGGCCGCTGATGTCCTGCACCCGGATCCGCCAGCCGCCCGCCGGGGCCTGCCCGGCCACGGCAACGTCCCCGCCCAGGCTCACGAGTACCCCGCAGCCGAGTTCGGCAAAGATACGGTGGGCCGACCGGTCGGCCGCCCACGCCTTGGCGGTGGCACCCAGGTCGAGCCGCACGCCCGGGGGAAGCCGCACCCGGCGTGAGTATTCATCGAATTCCACGTGGCGCCAGCCGGGGATGGTGTGGACGGTCAGCTTCACCGGCGGCCCGTCAGCCGGGATCAGGGCGAAATCACGGTCGTAGCCGACCGCGTTCATGGCCGCGCCCACGGTGGGGTCGACATCCCCGTCAGTGAGCCGGGCGGCCCGCAGCGCGACCGCGATCGCCTCCGCGAGCAGCGGGCTGACCTGGACGGGCTCGGCGCGGGTGCCGTCGGCGCTGGCTGCCATTGCCGCGTCGAGCGCGACGATCTCGGAGTCGGGGCGGAACCTGCTGCAGGCAAGGTCGACCGCAGCCAGGTCCTCCTCCAGCATGCGGCGGGCGGCCGGGAGCAGACGGCCGTCGGTGACGACCAGGTGAACGCCTGTGCCCAGCGCCTGCCAGCTAGCTGAACCCTCCTGGGTGCTCATGACTGCCCCGGCGCTTTCCGCGGCCATCAGGAGCCGCCTGACGTGGCATGACTGCGGCCGGCGCTGGCCGCGGGAGCCGATGCCGGGCCGGTACCGGACACGGTCTGGGTGGTGGTGACACCTGAGCCACCCGACGTGGTGTGCACCACGGTCGTGGCACCTGCGGTCGCTGGCGTACCGGATGCCGTCGTGGTGCTGGTCGTGTGGGTCACGCCGGGCAGGGTGTAGGCCACCGCACCAGCGACGACCAGGCCCGCGGCACCGGCGGCCACCGTGACCGCCCGCAGCCGTGCCTTGCCCCGCCGGCGCGCGAGGACCGCCGGCAGCGCGTCCCGGTTGCTCCCGTACATTTCGGATGCCCCTCCTTGGTTGCCTCTGCCAGAAAGTCTGGCCGCCTGGTGTCTGCGCGACCTCGGAACGGGCTCTGACGATGCTCTGAGACTGGCACACGGTGGCACGCAGGGGCCTTGTGCCCGGCCGGAAAGGGCCGGAAGCCCCTGCCACTGGCGGGCTGCGGGCGCGACGCTTGCCCTTTCACCGCAGCGAGGACAGCATGACCGAGATCATCCGGCTCCGCCAGGAGCAATCCTGGCCCGGCGGCGTCCCCCTGCCGCCGGCAGAACTCCCCTTCCTGATCGCAACCGCCGCCCGGGCGCCGTCAGTGTTCAACACCCAGCCCTGGCAGTTCCGGGTGGCGGGCAATGCCCTGGAAATGCACGCGGACACGCGGCGTGGCCTGCGGGTGCTTGACCCGTCCGGCCGCGAGATGCTCATCAGCTGCGGCGCCGCCCTGTACGGGCTCCGGCTGGCCGTGCGGCACCTGGGATATGTGCCAGCCATCGCCCTGCTTCCCGACCCGGGCCACCCCAGCCTGCTGGCCCGCCTCTACCTGGGCGCCGAGGCGCCGGTCACCCCCGCTGAGCGGGACATGCTGGCCGTGGTCCCGCACCGCCACACCCACCGGGGGCCGTTCAGTCCCGGCGTGCTCCCGGCCGGCCTGCTGGAGGGGCTGCGGCAGGATGCGGCCGCGGAGGGAGCTGCCCTGGTGACGGTCGACGAACCCGCGGCCTACCAGCGGCTGGCGGGCCTCGTCGCGGCGGCGGCGGCCTGGCGGCGGCGCACGGCCCAGGCCGAGGTACAGCGGTGGACCCGGGAACCGGGCAGCGCGGCCAGGGACGGTGTCCCGGTCAGCGCGTACCCGGCTGCCACCGTGGAACCGGCCGGGCCGGGCAGGCTGACCCAGCGCGACTTTGATCTCGGCCGCGGCTGGGCAGCGGCCACGGCTGAAGGTGCCCCGCCGGCC
>DPMS01000276.1 GCA_003541285.1 Actinomycetota bacterium | reverse complement strand
CTGGCCCGCCGGGCGCGCGCCACCCCCAGCACGGCCAGCTGGACCGCCTGCGTGCCGGACGAGGTGAAGGACACCTCGTCCGCGCGGCAGGCCAGGATGGCAGCCACCCGTTCCCGCGCCGCCGCCAGCAGCAGGGCAGCCTGCCGTCCCTCGCGATACAGCCGGGCCGGATCGGCCCAGCCGTCTTCGAGCGCCGCCAGCAGCGTTTCCCTGGCTGCCGGATGCAGCGGCTCGGTGGATGCGGCATCGAAATACGCCACCTACCGACACTAGCTCCAGCCCGGCTGCGGCCATGACGGGGCTCGGTGACGACCACGCCGCGACACTGACGGGGGTCGCCGCAGGGCCGGGTTCGGCACACGATACTGTTTCCCACGACAGTCTGTAGGACGAGCCATTGACCAGCCCGTGCAGCCGGGTGTCATCGGCTGGGAAGGCAACCTGTGAGTCCCACCCCCAGCGCCCCACACAGCCGGGGCGCGCACGTTCCGGGCCTGGCGCCCGGTCATGCAGTGGCAGGATCGGCGCGCCGGCGGCCGAGCCGGCTGGGCCGCGCGGCGCCGCTCGCTGCCCTGCTCGCAGCTGTGCTCGCCAGCACGACGGGCTGCACGTCCAACCTGTTCACCCGGCTGGGCATGCCGGTGCCTGTCACCAAGCAGGGCCAGGTGACCCTCACCCTGTGGCAGGGCAACTGGATCGCGGCGTTCGCGGTGGGGATCGTTGTCTGGGGGCTCATCATCTGGGCCATCATCTTCCACCGCAAGCGGTCGGAGCGGCCGCCCGACCAGGTGCGCTACAACCTGCCGATCGAGATGCTCTACACCGTGGTGCCGTTCATCATGGTCGGCGTCCTGTTCTTCTTCACCGCGCGGGACGAGAACTACATCGACAAGCTGTCGCCCCACCCCGACGTGCGGGTCACCGTCGTCGGCTACCAGTGGAGCTGGCAGTTCCTGTACCCGCAGTACCCGGTGGCGAACTCGCCAACGCACATGGTGACGATGAACGGCGAGCCCTGGAGCCCCACCACCGGTAACAGGCAGCTTCCGGTGCTGGTCATCCCGGAGAACGAGACGGTGCAGTTCGACCTCGTCTCCACCGACGTCATCCACTCGTTCTGGATCGTCCCGTTCGAGTTCAAGCGGGACGTCATCCCCGGTCACCCGAACCACTTCCAGGTGACGCCGATCCGGACCGGGACCTTCATCGGTCATTGCACCGAACTGTGCGGTCTCTACCACAGCCGGATGCTGTTCATCGTGAAGATCGTGACTCCGGCGCAGTTCAGCCAGTGGATCCATGCGCAGCAGGCAGCGCAGCAGAAGTCAGCAGGGAGCGCTCAGTGACCACGCTCGGACATCAGACTCCGCTGCCGGTGACACCGCCGCGCAACCCCCGCAAGGGGTCGCTGATGGCGGACTGGCTGTCCTCCACCGATCACAAGATCATCGGGCATCTCTACCTGATCACCTCGTTCGCCTTCTTCCTGATCGGCGGCGTGATGGCGCTGATCATGCGGATCCAGCTGCTGGGACCCGACAACCATGTCGTCTCCGACCAGCAGTACAACGAGCTGTTCACCATGCACGGCACGATCATGCTGCTGATGTTCGCCACCCCGATGTTCGTCGGGTTCGCGAACGAGGTCATGCCGCTGCAGATCGGCGCGCCCGACGTCGCGTTCCCCCGGCTCAACCTGCTGAGCTACTACTTCTTCCTGCTCGGCAGCACGATCGCGACCGCCAGCTTCCTCACCCCGGGCGGGTCGGCAGCATTCGGCTGGTACGCCTATTCCCCGCTGACGAGTTCGGTGTACTCACCGGGGGTCGGCGCCGACATGTGGATCATGGGCCTGGCGTTGTCCGGGCTGGGCACCATCCTGGGCGGCGTCAACTTCGTCACCACGATCATCTGCATGCGGGCACCCGGCATGACCATGTTCCGGATGCCTATCTTCACCTGGAACGTCCTGCTCACCTCCATGCTGGTGCTGCTGGCGTTCCCGGTGCTGGCGGCGGCGCTGCTGGTGCTGGAGATCGACCGCAAGCTCGGTGCCCAGGTGTTCAGCTCGGCCAACGGCGGCGCGATCATGTGGCAGCACCTGTTCTGGTTCTTCGGNNCACCACATGTTCACCACCGGCGCGGTGCTGCTGCCGTTCTTCTCCTTCATGACCTTCCTGATCGCGGTGCCGACCGGGGTGAAGTTCTTCAACTGGATCGGCACGATGTGGCGGGGGCAGCTCACGTTCGATACGCCGATGCTGTTCACCCTCGGGTTCCTGACCACGTTCCTGTTCGGCGGGCTGACCGGGATCATCCTGGCGTCGCCGCCGCTGAACTTCCACGTCAGCGACACCTACTTCGTCGTCGCCCACTTCCACTACGTGCTCTTCGGCACCGTGGCGTTCGAGGTGTTCGCCGGGTTCTACTTCTGGTGGCCGAAGATGACCGGGAAGATGCTCAACGAGACGCTCGGGAAGTGGAACTTCTGGACCCTGTTCATCGGCTTCCACATGACGTTCCTGGTCCAGCACTGGCTCGGCGTCATCGGCATGCCGCGGCGGGTCGCCAACTATCCCGACCTGCCGGGATACGCCACGGTCCTGAATCAGATCTCCACCGTCGGCTCATGGATCCTCGGCATCTCCACCATGATCTTCATCTACAACGTGTACCGGACCTGGAAGTTCGGGGAGCGGGTGACCGTCGACGACCCCTGGGGCTGGTCCAACTCGCTGGAGTGGGCGACGTCCTGCCCGCCACCACGGCACAACTTCACGTCCATCCCGCGTATCCGGTCCGAGCGGCCCGCGTTCGACCTGCATCACCCGAACATCAAGGCGGGCAGGCCGGCGCCACAGCCCGTGCCGGCACCCAAGTGAGAGGCGTCTGATGAAGGTCGAAGGCTCCCTGTTCCTCGGCTGCGCGGTGTTCTTCGCCGCCGCGGACGTCGTCTACTGGCACTTCTCGAAGGACCCGACCGGGACCACCGCACTCGCCCTGTCGGTCGGGCTCGCCTTCCTCAGCGGCTTCTACATCCTGTTCACCGGCCGTCGGCTGCCCCGTCGCCCCGAGGACAACCCTGAGGGCGAGATCAGTGAGGGCACCGGGGAACTCGGCTTCTTCAGCCCGCACAGCTGGTGGCCGCTGTTCGTCGGGCTGGCCTCGGCGACCGCGGCTCTCGGCGCTGCCATCGGGTGGTGGCTCTTCCTGATCGGGATGCTTTTCACAGTACTTGCGGCGATTGGCTTCGTCTTCGAGTACTACCGCGGCGTTTACGCGCACTGACCGGCCAGGGAAGCTATCCCTGCGCACATTTGACAGGGTACGGGCACCTGTTCTGCGCGCACATTCCGGCCGGAAGATTCTGCTTTCGTGCCCTTTTACAGGTCGGCCTTTTCCGGCGCCATGCACCGGATAGGGACGCGCCCGGTCCTTCGTCACCGACCCTGCCGACCCCCCCGGAGTGCCCCACATGGGCGGGACGTATCCTGCATCTACAGGGCCGTGACCAGCGGTGACAGGGCATCATAATTCATGCCCTGCAGTGAGTAATCCGCTCCTGGCAGGGAAAGAGTCCCATTGCCAGAACGCGCCGACGGCGTTGTCGAAGGTGCCGGGGAACGTCATCTCGGCTGCGCTTGGCGCGCGCTTGCCGCCTCGACGTATCAACTCGTGGCGCTAGTCCAATCAACAGGATAAGGCCAAGGTGGGGGCATTGGCTGTCAAAAAGAAGATCAGTACGTCCAGGCGTATTCTCGCCACAATTACCCAGGATTATCCCGCCCGGCCGATGATGGCGGGCAGGGGGCGCCGCTGGCGCAGGGCGGCGGCGCTGTGGGCCGCCGCAGGGCGTGGGGCGGCGGCGCAGGGGNNGCAGGGGGCCGCCGGGAGACGGGCGGTGCGGTGGGCTGTCGTGGGCACGGCGTGCGTGTCGGTGGGGATGGTGGCCGCCTGCCAGGGCGGCCCGGCTTCACACCGGGCGCTGCCCGACCGGCCGGCGAGGGTGACGATCACGACCGGCAATCTCACCTTCATGTCGGCGGTGACCACCAGTGGGGGGCGGCACGCCAGGAACGCACCCGTCGTCACCCGCTCCGCCACCGGGAATCTGATCGACAGGCGCCCCGACCTGGGAATCAGCGTCAGCGTGTCCGGCGGCACGCTGTCCAGCGTGGTCGTCACCACGGGGTCGGGAAAGGCGGTCCCCGGCTCGCTCGGTGCCGCCTCGGACTGGCACACCATCTGGGCGCTGGCGCCGTCGCAGGTTTACCACGTCACCGCGACCGCGGTGAACGGCCAGGGCAGGCAGACGGTGACCACCGGGGCCTTCCGCACCATCACCCCGCGGCGGACGTTCAGTGCCTCGACCACCATCGGGACGAACCAGGTGTACGGCGTGGGCATGCCGATCATGGTTACCTTCAGCCATCCGATCACCTACAGGGCTGCCGTGGAGCGGGCACTCGAGGTCCGGTCAAGCAAGCCGGTGATCGGGGCCTGGTACTGGATGAGCAGCACCCAGGTGTGGTTCCGGACCAAGGACTACTGGCCCGTCCATACCCGGGTATGGTTCTCCGCCCATCTCAAGGGTGTGCGGGGGGCACCCGGGCTGTATGGCGACGCGAACATCGCGCAGAAGTTCCGCATCGGGAACTCGCTCATCGCCATCGCCAGCGCCGCCAGCCATCACATGAAGGTCTGGTACAACGGCCACTTCAAGGGCAACTGGCCGATCAGCACCGGCCAGCCCGGCCTGGACACGCCGGACGGGCACTACCTGTCCTTCGAGATGGGCAATCCGGTGGACATGAACTCGGCCAGCTTCGGGGTGATGCCCGGCGATCCCGGTTACTACAACGTCATGGTGTACGACTCCGTGAAATTCACCGCCGACGGCGACTACGTGCACAGTGCTCCGTGGTCGGTGGGGGAGCAGGGCTACGTCAACGTCAGCCACGGCTGCGT
>DPMS01000108.1 GCA_003541285.1 Actinomycetota bacterium | reverse complement strand
CCGTTCTGGATCTGGAATGTCAGGTGCGGGATGCCCAGGCTGGGATCCCTGACCGCGTCGGGATAGGGGTACGAGGTGAGGTAGCTATCGGGGAACCGGTAGGTGCCGCACACCCCGCGGTAGATCGTGTTCTTGATGATCTTGTTGACGGCGGCGAAGCCGTAGGGATCGCCGGCTGACGCGGCTGCCTGGGCCCACAGGTGCACCAGGTCGTACTGGTCGCCCGCGTTGCTGAAGCCTGGCGAGGCGTTGAACTTGCGCTGGAAGGCAGCCTGGAAGGGGTCCGCCACCGGATCCTGCTGCAGGATCCCGATCACCGTCGACCACAGCACGCCGTCCGCCGCGCTGCCGGCGAGCTGCAGGTACTGCGGGATGGAGGGGGCGTACTGCTGGTAGACGAGGGACGGGGTCGGGGACTGCCGGAACTGCTTGATGAAGGAGGCCTCGTCTCCGGCGGCGTAGTCGCTGAAGAACACGATCCCCGGCGGGGTGTTACGGATGTTGACCAGCACCGCGCTCCAGTCCGCCTGCGGGGCGGTGAACTCCTGGAACATGGTGGTCTTCCAGCCTGCCTTGGCCATGGTCGCCTGGAAGGTCTTGGAGATGTTCAGGCTGTAGGGGTCGTTGCTGGTCACGATCGCCATCGTCCTGGCGGACGGCGTCCACGCCTTGGTCTTGATCAGATCCTCGACCAGCGCCCCGAAGCCCGGCCCGTACCAGGTCTCCGACGGGTCGCCCTGGAAGATATTGGTGATGCCGTGCTGCCTGACGAAGTCCACGTTGCCGTGCCAGGTGTTGACGTGGAAGGTGGGGATCCCCGCCTGGGCCACCACCGGGAACTCCACCGAGCTGTAGGTGGTGAAGCCGGCGAAGACGGCTGCCACCCCCTGGGACACGAACTTCTGGAATACGGTCTTCATCACGTCCGGCTGCTGGGCCTGGGTGTCCAGGACCGAGAGCTGCAGCGGCCGTCCGAGCACCCCGCCTGCCGCGTTGATCTCAGCGATCGCCAGCTGCTGGCCGCGGACCATCATCTGCCCATCGCCGGCGTAGATCCCGGTGACCGGGCTGCCGGAGCCGATCACGATCGGCTTCTTGCTGGACCCGCCGCTGCCACCGGAGGAGCCGCTGGCCGACCCGCCGGCGAACCCGGCGGCCGCGCCCACCACGAGGCCCCCGGCACCGGCAGCCCCCAGGCCGCGCAGGAAGGTCTTTCTGGTCACGCCTGCCCGGGCCGGGTGGCCCCCCTGGCCCGCAGGGCCAGCGCCAGGGTCACGGATCTCTGCCACCAACGGCCTCCTCAGGTCCACGGGCCGCCACGCCAGGCTGGCCGCACGGTTGAAGCACACCCTGGCGGATGGTCAGCCCCGTCACAATCGGTCATTTGACGGATTGCGCACAGGCGGGACTCCCCGCACTCGGACCGGCCGGTCCAGGCAGAGGGCCGCGAATACCCGGCTGGTACCGTTTGCCGACCATCACCGGCTGTAAGGAGCAACCATGCGGCGGATCGGGGACACGGACCTAGATGTCTTCCCCCTCTGCCTCGGCGGCAATGTTTTCGGCTGGACCGCGGACGAACCCACGTCACTGGCGATCCTCGATGCTTACACCGGGGCCGGCGGCAACTTCATCGACACGGCCGACTCCTACTCCGAATGGGCGCCGGGCAACAGCGGCGGCGAGTCCGAGACCATCATCGGCCGCTGGCTGCGGCGGCGGGGGCGGCGCGATGACCTGGTCATCGCCACCAAGGCCGGCCAGTCCGTTCACCATCCGGGCCTGTCCCCGGCGAACATCCGGGCCACCGCCGAAGCCTCCCTCCGGCGGCTCGGCGTGGACCACATCGATCTGTACTACGCCCATGAGGACGACCCGGCCACGCCTCTCGCAGAGACGGTCGCCGCCTTCGGCGAGCTTGTCCGCTCGGGAAAGGCCCGCTACGTCGCGGCGTCCAACTACTCGGCCCCGCGGCTCGCGGCCGCCCTGGCGGCGGCCCGGCAGCAGGGCCTGGCCGGCTATGCCGCGCTGCAGGTCCACTACAACCTGGTCCACCGCGGCGAATACGAGGGCGAACTGGCGGCCGTGTGCGCGCGGGAAAGACTGTCCTGCATCGCGTACTCCGCCCTCGCCGACGGCTTCCTCACCGGCAAGTACCGGCACGGGCGCGAGCTGCCCGCCAGCGAGCGAGCCGAGGACGCGGCCGTCTACCTGACCGCCGGGGGTGAGGCCGCACTGGGCGCACTGGACATCGTGACCGGCCGTCATGGCGCCCCGGTCGCCGCGGTCGCACTGGCCTGGCTGACCGCGCAGCCGACGGTGGCGGCCGCGATCGCGAGCGCCAGAACCCCCGGCCAGCTTAAGGACCTGCTGCAGGCACCCTCGCTCCAGCTCACAGCGGAGGACCTCGCCCTGCTGGACGCCGCGGCACCCCGGTCGCAGTAAGCGGCCCTCCGGGCCGGGCTGGACATCATGGAAAAAAGAAGCCCGGTTCGCTGCGGCGTGCGGTGCGCCTGGAAGTTGGCGGGGTCGGCCCTGTACAACGCAGACCTGTCCGTGGGTGCCCCGACGCGACGACGCGCGAAGGGAGAGTCACCGAGATGGACCTGCCTGACTCACCGCTGTCTCTGTGGCTGGCCGAGTAGGCGACTACCAGCCCGAACAGCATCTGGCCGGCGATATCACGGTCGATGTTGCGGTCATCGGCGGCGGGTACCTCGGCATGGCGACATCCATTGAGCTGCGGCGCCGCGGCCAGGAGCAGAGCGTCGCTGTGCTTGAGGCTAAGACGGCCGGGTACGGCGCGAGCGGCCGTAACGGCTCGTTCGCCATGACGGTGATAGGGCTGGGCTTCGGCACCACCGCCATGCTGCGCGGCAAGCAGTTCCTGCGGCGGCCGCACGCCTACATGGAGCAGTGCGTGGACAGCCTCGAGGTGTTCATCGACGAAGCGGGGCTGGACGCCGGCCAGGTCACCTGCCGCAGCCTGGTGTCGGCCCGCTCGGGGAACCACTCCCGCACCCGGGCGGCCCACTGCACCTCGCTCAGCGGCGGCCCGCCCGGGCGCAGCCCCGCCGCCACCGCCGGGGCCACGTACTTGCTGACCGTCCGCCGGTGCACTCCCAGGCTCGAGGCGATCTGGTTCTCCGGCCGCCCCGCATGCCAATGGATCAAGATCTCGGTGATGTCGATGCGGCCCGGACCGCGCAGGCCACGATGTAGTCGTTGCGGGCCTTGGAGGTGGGGAACCAGGGCGGGAACTGCAGCAAGATCGCGCCCAGCTTGCGCTCGGCCCGCAGCGGGTCCAGCGCCGCCAGGAACCGCTCCCACACCTGATCAGCCACCTTCGGGCCGACGTCTTGGAGGTAGACCCGGTCCTTGCCCGTCTTTTCCGCGGCCGGGCGCAGGTCGGCGGGCAGCGCGGCGACCGGGGTCGGGTGGTGGGTGAGCAGGCTGAACGCCTTGACGTTGAAGGTGAAGGCGGCCGGGGTCCGCGCCGCCCATGCCTGGGCGGTCTGCTCGGCGGGCAGTGCATAGCCAGTGGCCGACGGGCCCTGCCGCTGCGGCGGAACGCGGCGAACCGGCCCCACCGCAGCCACAATTCGGGGAGCGTGGCATGCCCGGCACCCGGGTGCAGCCGCAGGTGCAGCCGGATCCGCAGGTGGCGGACCCGGTGGCGGGGCAGGCGCCGGTAGGGGAAGGACGGCAGGAACGCCCACTTGATCACGATGAGCAGCAGGCCGGCTAATTGAGACGATTTCTCCGTCGCACGACTGCCTCAACCGCCTCCCGAACTGGCATTTCTGCGAAAGCGCCTCGCCGTGGTGGGTCGGCTCGGAAGTGGCCTCGGTGGAGACCTCCTCCTCCTCGGTGAACCGGCCGCCGTCACCTCGGGCGACAGCGTCCTCAACCTCGGTTGCCTGAGCCGCCTCCCTTCGTGTTGGGCGCGACTATTTCGTCAGCATCGGGAGCAGCTCGCGCAACCGCACTCGTCTGCCGGTCTGCAGTACCGCGGTCCGGTATACCTGGGCCGCTGCGAACGCCACGAAGAGCGTGCACACCAGGGTCACCGCCACGGACAGCAGGAACTGCCACCAGGTTGCCTCCCCGAACCCGACCAGGGTAGGCATGGCGAACGGGGCGGTGGGGGGCAGGTAGGCGAGCACCTTCACCAGCAGTGAGGGGGTGCCTGAGCTGGCACCAATGAGGGAGACGATGTAGCCGAAGATGAGGGGCGCGCTCAGTGGCAGTGCCAGGCTCTGAACCTGGTCCTGACGCTCGGCCAGTGAACCGGCGGCGGCGTACACCCAGCTGTAGAAGGCGTACCCAAGGACCAGCCAGGCGAGCGTGGCCGCTACCACGAGTGGGGCGGCACCGTGCACCAGGCTTGACCCGACCGCCTCGGCCAGCACCAGCGCGAAAGCGACGAGGGCGACCGCCTGGGCAAGGGCGACGGCGCCGATCCCGATGACCTTGCCGGCGAGCAGCTGGATCGGCCGCACCGTGGCCAGCAGAACCTCCACCACCCGGCTCGCCTTCTCTTCCATCACCCCCATGAGCGTCCACGTGAGGTACTGGGTGAGCACGACGAAGATGAGGATCACGCCGAGCAGCGCCGTCGCCTCCGCTGTCGTGCGGGACTTTCTGCCGGGCTGGATACTCTCGACCGGCACCGGCTTGGCTTTGGCGACCGTGGCCACCTGCTGCGGGGTCAACCCTGCTTGGGTAAAGGCGTGCTGAGCACCGAGGGCCACCGACACGGCCCGCACGTAGCGGGCCCTCGCCGAGGTGTCGGAAGCCGAGATAGGCTGCTTCACCAAGATCTTCCCCGCGCCGTCCACCACCATGTCGAGCTGGCTGGCGCTGAGGGCGGCCCGCGCCTGCAACAGGCCTGGCTCGTTGACGAGCTCCACCGGCAGCCCCGCGCTTTTGGCCAGGTCGTGCAGTTCGGCCTCGAGCGGCGCTGAGCTGGCCACCACGCCTGCCCGCTGGCGCGTGGTCGTCCCGGCGTGCAGGGTGGGGATGATCACGGCGGCCGCCACCGCGCCGAACAGGATGACCGTCACTACCCGGAATACCGGCCCCCGCACCCGCTCGCGGATCTCACGTCCGGCCACCAGGCCCGTGTCGCCGAGCAGTCCCCGGCCCCGCAGCCGCGCCCCGGCAGCGCCTGTCCGCGGCGATGTGCCCCGGCCCCGGCGGCGTAGGCCGAGGCGGACGAGGGCCACCACTACCACGGCGGCGATAATGACAGGGAGAGCCTTCATCGGCCCACTGCCTCCCGGAAGACTTCAGATAGGCGGCGACGTTCGAAGACGAACATTGTGACGCGGCCGGCGGACCGTGCCGCGTCCAGCACCACGTCGCTGCCGGCAGCCTGGTCGAGGATGAGCCTGACCTCACCGCCGTCCACCTCCGACACCGTGACACCGGGGATGGCGCGCGCCCACACTCCCTGGCGGTCTCCCTCTACCCGGACCGCGAGCCGCCGGACCCCACTGGCGGCTAGCTCGTCGACGGTCCCGCTCGCCACCAGCCGGCCGTGGTCGATGATGGCCACTGACTCACACAGGTCCTCGACCAGGTCGAGCTGGTGGCTGGAGAACAGCACGCAGCGCCCCGAGTGAGCCCGCTCCACGAGGACCTCGCCGATGGCGTCGATTCCGGCGGGGTCCAAGCCGGCCAGGGGCTCGTCGAGCACCAGCGCCTCAGGGTCATGGACGAGCGCAGCCGCCAGTTGCACTCGCTGCTGGTTGCCGTGCGACAGCGCCCCGACCTTGCTAGTTGCCCGGTCCGCCACCGCAAGGCGCTCGAGCCACCGGGTAGTAGCGGAGGCGGCAGCGGACGCGTCCATCCCGTGCAGCCGGCCGATGTACTCGACCTGCTCGGCCACCAGCATGTTCGGATACAGGCCCCGTTCCTCTGGCATGTAGCCGAAGCGCCGGCGTTCAGCGGGCCCGACCGGTGCGCCTTCCCACCGCACCGAGCCGGCGTCAAGGTCGGTCAAGCCGAAGATGGCCCGCATGGCGGTGGTCTTGCCGGCGCCGTTCGGACCGAGGAACCCCACCACCTGTCCCGTCGGGACGCTGAAGCTCAGATTGTCAAGAGCCGTCACGTTGCCGAACCGACGGCTCAAGTTGTCGAGTTCCAGCAGACCGGCCACGATCGCAGCCTCCGGCCTTCGTTGTCATGTACGTGGTAAGAGTCATTGCATCCTAGACGGCAGGGCACCGAAGAAACTGCCGCAGATCCTCACGGTTGCCGAGACGCAGGCGATCCTGGATGCCTGCACCAGGCTGCGGGACCGGTTCTTCTTCGCCCTGCTGCACGAAAGCTGCCGGGCCTGGGCGCAGCCGAAGGGGCAGCCGAANNAAGGGGCAGCCGAAGGGGCAGGCATGGTCGTATCAGGCGGCCTATGACCTCGTCCTGCGGCTCCGGGTCAGGACCGGGATCGCGTTCGATCTGCACTGGTTCAGGCACGGCGCAGCGACAAGGTGGCTGCGCGCCGGCGTGCCCGTCGAGGAGTGTTCGCAGCAGTACCCGCGCGATTTCAATGGCATCATCTCTGGTGCGCCCGCAAGCATCACCCAGCCACTGAACGTCTGGTACCAGGCATGGAACGCGCTCGCCGACCTCGGGCCCCACGGGCAGCCCATCTTGACCGCCGACAAACTCGCCCCTTGCATGACGCGGCCGTCAAGGCATGCGGCGGTCTCAATGGCCTGGTCATGGACCCGATGACGTGCAAATTCGACCCGGCCAGCATTCAATGCCCGCCAAACGCGGGCAACACGGCCTCCTGCCTGACCGCAGCGCAGGTCGCCGTGGTCCAGAAGCTCTACGAGGGGCCTCGCGACGCTCAAGGCAAGCTCATGTACCCAGGCTGGCAGGTCCCGGGCTCTGAGCTCAACTGGGTCCCGTGGGTGGTGCCGGTGCCGGGCAGCGGGTTCACCATCGACCCCACCATCGCCCTGAACACCATCCGTTACCTGGCCTACCCTGGTACCGATCCGCAGCTCGGCCTGGCCGACGTCCCCTTCACAGTGGCGGGCTTCCACCAGATCATGAGCGCAACCGGCGGCACCTTCGACGCCACCAACCCCGACCTCACCGCCTTCCGTGACGCCGGCGGGAAGCTGATCCTCTGGCACGGGCTCGCTGACCCTGCGATTTCGCCGATCGGGACAATCGCCTACTACCAGGCCGTCGAAGACCGCATGGGGGGGCCAGCCGCCACACAGAAATTCGCACGGCTGTTCCTAATACCAGGGATGTCCCACTGCGCCGGCGGACAGGGCCCCAACTCCTTCGACGTCCTCACCGCCCTCATCACCTGGGTCGAACAGGGCACCGCACCGGATTCACTGCTGACGACCCAGACACCAACCCTCGCCAACCCCGTCCAGTCCCTGCCCGCCTACCCCTATCCGCTCATGGCCACCTACAACGGAACCGGCGACGTCAACGTAGCCTCCAGCTACCACGCGGCACCGCCACCCCTACCCTTCAATGCCCATGTCAGCTGGCTCGGAACATTCTGACCCGGCAATCCGCACCACTGAAATCCTCTTGTCGGGCCCGCCGGCCCGTGACCTGCGGGCCCGACAAGAGGATCAAGATCTCCTCGCCTTACCGCTGGCCGAGCAATGCGGGGACACCGCCGATTGACGCGCATTCCCGCGCTCTATCCACCGAGCGCTCCATGCTCCAGCCATGCCCGTATCTTACTCTTCTGCCGATGTGAGTGCGTCACATTTCGTACGCAGACAGGGTCGGCCTGCTCCTCAACCCGAGCACCATCGCACCACTGATTGCTTACTACATTCATGCCGTTTAGAAGGTGAAGGAATGACCATTAAGGGCGGCCATAAAGATGGCAGTCGCCCATGCAATGACGAGTATCGGCGCTGCTAAGGTGAGAAACAAGGCAAGCTTGCTTACAGCGGATCGCTTTCTGGTGATGGCAATGATCGCGCATATAAGACTGATACACCATAGTGCCGTGGCTATTATGAACACCGTCCATCCAGTGTGCGGTGGGGGCAATAATAGTGTATCTGGCAAGCTATATGCCCAAAACGATAGGACGCCACCGACAGGAATACTAATGGCCGTAAGAAATATCGATATTACTGGCAATAGTTGCGGCCTTGACCGTTCTGGCATTGGTAGTTGAGCCATAATAACCTGGCAAATCCAATCATCAGAAATTCGGGCGTGCTATGCAGTTCCCACACACGTCGGTGCAGCACCAACCTACAGCAAGAGGTCTCCGTGAGAGGCCCGATCATGCCGCGGGACCCGTAGGTGAGTGTTTAACCCGGCGGCCAGGCTCGGACAGGTTTGCCGATCTCCCGCTCATGACCAAACGGGTCGATTATCCGCCCCAGGCGCCAGCCGTTGCCCGATACCTACCACTCGGCAGGTCACGGGCGGGAGACCGCCACTTTCAAGTTCTACGAAGGCCGGGACATCGAGTGTTATTCACGCGGGGGTGCCAGGTTTGTGGCAAATTTCCGGTTAGCGGCGCGCCTACGTGAAAGGCGGCCTGCTTCTCGAAAGGATTGGGTTACCACACTCAGTCCCACAGAAACAGGCCGCGCATGTATCATACCACCGGATTCAGCAAAGACGAGATCATCGACCTGTGTGCGCTGGTATATGCGAATGAGGAGAACTGTGACATCGATACGTGGCCGCCGTCTCTCGGTCTTTACAAGTCCGTGGTCATAGCGCTCACCTATATGCGGCGGAACCGCGTTCAGCAGGAACTCGCAGAGACATACAAGACCTCCCAGCCGACCATCAGCCGGGCTAATTCCCGGATCACTTCCCGGCTGGCGATCGTGCTCGCCCCGTTCGTCCCCACGGCGGAGGACCTCGACCCGGAGACCCAGTACATCTACGACGGCACGCTGCTTCCCTGCTGGTCGTGGCGGGGGCACCGGGAGCTGTATTCGGGCAAGCACAAAACCACCGGTAAGAACGTCCAGGTTGCGTGCAATCTTTACGGACAGCTCGCATGGATATCCGACCCGATCGACGGAAGCCGCCACGACGCACATTGCATCGATGAATCATCCGTGCTTTCTGGGTTTCCCGAGGGAAGCCAGGTGGGTGATAAGGGATACGTCGGCAAGGGGATGATCACACCCATCAGGAAACCGGAGTGCCGGGATCTTCTTGACTGGGAGAAAGAGTTCAATACTCAGGTAAACAAGATTCGATGCATGATCGAGCGGGTCATTGCAAATTTCAAGGCCTGGAGGATTATGCACACCGACTACCGTCGCCCGCTTGACACCTTTGACACCACCATCTCAGCCGTTGTTGGGCTGCACTTCTACCAGATGGCGTGAATAACCCTCATCCTCTTCCGCATATCTGGGCGGCAGGTGGCTGCAGCGGCTGGGCGCTGGCGGGCACCTTTGTCAATAACTCTGCTAATGGGCCGCTGTGACGCAGCCCAGCCACGCCAGGGGTTCGTTTAGAGGTTGCTGCCGGAGAAGGTTCGTCGCTGGCGTTCTCGCCAGCTGCCTGGGAGGTAGTAGCGGCGGGACCAGGAGTCGCCCTCGCAGAGGTGGCCGGCCTGGGCAGTGCCGGGCTCGGGACTGGCCCAGTCCCGGTAGACGAAGTGCATGAACAGCCGCTGGTACTCGGTGAGATAGATGTCGGCGACCCGTTGGGCGGCTGCGCTGCCGTCGCCGCGGATGACGATCGTGTTCTCCTCGTTCTTGGTAGTGGAAGCCTCGGAGTAGTTCGCAGACCCGGTAATGACGATCGGGGCGCTGGTGAGTGGATCCACCAGGATGATCTTGGTGTGGATGAACTTGACCCACGCGTTGAAGCCGGTCAGGTGCTCGGCAGCCCAGCCTTCCAGGGTGGGCTTGTGCAGATAGTTGCCCCAGGAGGTGCGGACGTCTGCGTCGCTGTGAGGGATTGGCGCATTGGCGGGGGGCCGCTTGTCCAGCAGGACGGTGCGCACGATATCCCGGTCGGTGGCGAGGCGGTCAAGGAAGACCTTGTTCAGGCCGAACGCGCCGGTGATGTGGGCGCTGGAGGCGGCGGAGCCGAACGTATCGGCGTACCAGTCGAGCAGGCTGGTGGTGGCGCGAGGGGACAGTACGGTCGTCATGCCGGGTGGGGGAGCGATGGTCAGGTCGACTGGGTTGTGGTTGCCAGTCCAGTCATGCATGGCGGCGGTGGTGTTGGCCTGGTCGGCCAGGGCAGTCCAGTAGTCCAGCAACTGGGCGGCAACGGCTGGATCGTGGATCAGGTGGCCCACGTTGAGGTGGCCGAAGACACCGCCTTGGGTGATGTTTGTCGATCCGGTCCAGACAGCGACCGGCTGCCCCTCATGGGTCAGGACGAGGAACTTGTTGTGCTGCAGGGCTGACTTGGCGGGCGCGGTACGCCAGGTCACTACCGGGTCCAGGCCCGCCGCGGTGACTGCTGCCAGGTTGTCGTCCGCGGTCGTGTCGGTGTCCTTGCCCGCTGCGACCGCGGCGGCGGAGTCCCGGTCCCGGCCATGAACCACTAGGGCGACATCCGCGCCGACGGTAACCGCGTCGGCGAAGGCCCGCAGTGCGGTGGCCCAGGTGAACTCGTAGAAGGCCCCCCGCAGTCCCCACTGGGGGCCGCTGGCCTGCCGGATCAGGGCGACGAATGCTTCGCCCAGGCCGCGGGACAGCCAGGCGAACGCGGGGTGGTCATCACTGGCTCCAGCAGGTGGGGTGTACTGGCCGAACCGTTTGATGAAGGCCTGGGAGCCGGCCACGCCCCGGTTGAACCAGATCCCGTGTACACCGTCGTCCTCGGTCTCCGTATGTACGACGCCGACACTCACCTCGGCCAGAGGCAACAGCGCGCCGGGCGCGCCGCCCCAGGCCACCACCTTGTAGGTGTAGTCATGGCCGGGTTTGGCGGTGTAGTCGCCCCACTGGAAGCCCTGCACCGGATGCTCTCGTAACGAGAAGTCCATCCCGGCAGCAGGGTGAGGAACCAGGCTTCCGAAGCTCTTCATCCCCCGCAGCCAATATGCCTCGTCCTCGGTGTGGTCGGTCCGGTGGATCCCGAACCCCAGGCACCCTGACGGATCGGCAAGATTGAAGCCGAGCAGCACCGTGTGAGTGCCTGCCACAACGTGTACAGCCAATCCACCGCTGACTTTGGAGATCCGCACAGCAGCCACCCCCTTCCCCCGGTCCGTCGGCCCTGACAATCACCCTACGCTGCAGGCCAGAACTGCAGTGATGCCACCCCGCTCAGCCCCGATCCACCGCGCAAGTAGAGGCTCATCCGGGCGCGTCGACGCGAAAGGTGCCCTCTGAACTGGGACGATGGGAGTTGCTGACACTTCCAGATCCCAAACCGAGAGCACACCTCGCAAGTGCGATTGCTGCATGGCCTGGCGAAGATCCACGCGACGTTTGATGACCCGAACCTGGTGGCGCGTGCGGGCCTGGTGCCGGTGATGGCTCTGGCGCAGCGGGTGGGCCTGGCCTCCGGGATTCAACG
>DPMS01000510.1 GCA_003541285.1 Actinomycetota bacterium | reverse complement strand
CGGTGGCGGCGCCCGGCCCGGCGGCGGTATCCGGCGCGGCGGTGCGGGGGTCCGCGGCGCCCTGGAGCGCGCGGGCGGCATCCCAGACCGCGGCGGCCGCCTGCTCGGCTGCGGTGAGCATCCAGGCGCAACGGTGCTTGACCCCCTGGAACTGCCCGACCGGCCGCCCGAACTGGTGGCGGATCTTCGCGTACTCTGCCGCCGTGGTCACCGCCCAGTCGGCGATCCCGCAGGCTTCGGCGCTGAGCAGAGTGGCCGCGATGGACATGGCGGCGCCCGGCGCCAGCCCGGTCAGCACCCGGTCGGCGGGGACACTCAGGTTGTCCACGCCTACCCGGCCCGCTGGCCGGGTCAGGTCGAGGCTGTCCAGCGGCGTGATCTCCACGTCTGCCGAGTCCAGCGCCACCCAGATCTGCCGGTCGCCGCTCGCTACCGGGACGATCACCAGGTCGGCCAGGCCGGCTCCGGGAACCGGGCCGCAGGTGCCGTCGATCACCAGCGTGCCCGGCTGCCCGTTGCCGGCCCGGCTTTGACCGGAATCCCCGGCGCCGGTGCCGCTGGCGGCCGCATCCGCCCGGATGCCGGGCGCCAGCCCCACCGCCCCGGTCAGTGTTCCGGCTGCCATCTCCTTGACCAGGCCGTCCAGGGCACTGGTGCGCGCGCTGAGCAGGATCGCGCTGGCGAGCACGGTGGGCAGGAAGCCGCCGGGCACCAGCGCGCGCCCCAGTTCCTCCACCGCCACCGCAAGCTCGGGCAGACCGTAACCCTGGCCACCGAGTGACTCGGGCAGATGCAGGCCCAGCAGTCCCTGCCCGGCGAGGGCGGGCCGCAGGGTGCCGGTGTAAAGCGCCGCGCCGCCGTCGCCGGCCGTGGTGACCGCCCTGATCGCCGCCGGCGGCGCGACCCGCCCGGCCCAGCCCCGGACCGACTCCGCCAGTGCCAGGTGCTCTTCGGTCAGGGCCAGCGCCATTTGCCCACCTCGCCTGCAGGCTGCCCACGCGGCGGCAGCCGCCGCCGACGGGGAATCGTGCTCTGTTCCGCTCACTGTAGAACGTCGCCAGGCAAGAGGGAACCTTTGGTGCAAAGTTCGTTACCAGCGGGTAGCATACGGTTGTTACCGCCCAGTAGGATGGCATCGACCAGCACATACCGGCCACGGAGCCCGAGCAGAGCGGGAGGCGCAATGGGTCACTACAAGAGCAATCTCCGCGATATCGAGTTCAATCTCTTCGAGGTGCTGCGGCGCCAGGATGTCCTGGGCAGCGAGCCGTATCCCGACCTCGACGAGGAGACGGCGCGCGGGATTCTCGACGAGGTGAACCGTCTCGCGACCGGGCCGCTGGCCGAGTCGTTCGCGGAAGCGGACCGTAACCCCCCTCAGTTCGATCCCGCGACCGGCACGGTGCGCATGCCGGAAGGCTTCAAGAAGTCCTACCAGGCGTTCGCTGACGCTGAGTGGTACCGGCTCGAACTGCGGCCCGAACTCGGCGGTACCGGCGCGCCCCGCTCGCTGGGCTGGGCGGTAGCGGAACTCATTCTGGGCGCCAACCCGGCGGTCTGGATGTACTCAGGAGGACCCTCGTTCGCGCAGGTCCTGTGGCGGCTGGGAACCCCGGAGCAGCAGCGTTTCGCCGAGCAGGCGATCGAGCGCAAGTGGACGGCGACGATGGTGCTGACCGAGCCTGACGCCGGCTCGGACGTGGGCGCCGGCCGGGCCCGCGCCATCGAGCAGCCCGATGGGACCTGGCACATCGAGGGTGTCAAGAGGTTCATCACCAGTGCCGAGCATGACATGGCAGAGAACATCTTCCACCTCGTGCTCGCCCGCCCGGAGGGGCGCGGCCCCGGCACCAAGGGACTTTCCATGTTCCTGGTGCCCAAGTACCTCGTGGACGCCGACGGCAACCTGGGTGAGCGCAACGGGGTCGAGGTCACCAACGTCGAGCACAAGATGGGCCTGAAGGCATCGACGACCTGCGAGCTGACGTTCGGGGCCAAGCGCCCGGCGGTCGGCACGCTGGTGGGGGGCGTCCACGACGGCATCCGGCAGATGTTCATGATCATCGAGAACGCCCGGATGATGGTCGGGACCAAGGCGATCGGCACCCTGTCGACCGGCTACCTGAACGCGCTGGAGTACGCCAAGTCCCGGGTACAGGGCGCCGACCTGACCCAGATGGCGGACAAGACCGCGCCGCGAGTCACGATCATGCACCACCCCGACGTGCGCCGGATCCTGATGATGCAGAAGGCCTATGCGGAGGGAATGCGCGCGCTCGTCCTGTACACCGCGTCCTGCCAGGACGCCGTGCAGATCGCGGCGGCCAGGGGAGAAGCCGGTGACGCTGCCGCCGCGCTCAACGACCTGCTGCTGCCGGTCGTCAAGGGGGTGGGCTCCGAACGGGCATACGAACTGCTGACCCTGTCGTTGCAGACATTCGGCGGCTCGGGATTCCTCCAGGACTACCCGATCGAGCAGTACATCAGGGACGCCAAGATCGACAGCCTGTACGAGGGCACCACCGCCATCCAGGGGCTGGACCTGTTCTTCCGGAAGATCATGCGCGACGAGGGCCGGGCGTTGCGGGCACTGCTGGGCCAGATCACCGAATTCGCCGGCAGCGATGCGGGCAACGGCCGGCTCAAGCCGGAGCGGACGGCCCTCGCCCAGGCGGCAGGCGACGTCGAGGCCATGGTCGCAACGATGGCCGGTTATGCCGCCGGGTCGCTGGAGCGCCCGGCCGAGATCTACCGCGCCGGTCTCAACACCACCCGGCTGCTGATGGCCATTGGTGACCTGGCGATCGGCTGGCTGCTGGCCCGCCAGGCCGAGGTTGCGCTCGCGGCGCTGGACGGGCAGGGCGGCGGGCAAGGCGGCCTGAGCAATCGCGATCGCGCGTTCTACCAGGGCAAGCTGGCTACCGCGCAGTTCTTCACGGCCACCGTGCTGCCGCGGCTGACGGTGGAGCGCGACCTCACCGAGGAGACGACGCTCGACCTGATGGAACTGCCCGAAGAGGCGTTCTGAGGTCAGTCAGTCCGGTTCCGGGCGGGGCGCGATCTCGTACTGGACTGCGGAGCGGCTGGCGACGATCGGGTTCACATAGTGCTCGACTACGGTGCGGTGCGCCGGATGGTCGCGGTAGGCGAGGTACCCTTCCGCGTCATCGAAGTCCGCCACCACCGCGAAATCGCAGTTCCCCGGGTTGATCCCCGCGTCGGGGCCAACATGGTAGAGGCGGATCGAGTCGATCACATCGGGCAGCTTCCGTAGTTCACCCGCGAGTGCGTGCTTCTGCACGTCCGTCGCATCCTCGGTCCAGTTGAACAGCACAACGTGCCGGAACATGGCCGTCCTTTCTGATCTCTCGTCAGCCCCAGGCAAGCATCGTCACCGGGTCGGCCAGCATCGCGCCGACGTCGCGCAGCACCGCAGACCCGAGGTCGCCGTCCACGATCCGGTGGTCGAAGGATAGCGACAACGTGGTCACCTGACGCACGGCCAGTTCCCCCTCATGCACCCAAGGTGCCTCTTTGACCTGGCCAAACGCAAGGATCGCCGCTTCACCCGGGGTCAGGATGGGGGTCCCGGCATCCACCCCGAAAACGCCGACATTGGTGATCGTGATCGTTCCCCCTGTCATGTCGGCGGGCTGTGTCCTGCCTTCCCGTGCGGTCGCTGCCAGCCCCGCGAGCGCGGCAGCCAGGCCTGGCAGTGACAGCGTCTGGGCATCCTTGATGTTCGGTACGAGCAGGCCCCGGCCGGTAGCGGCCGCGATGCCCAGGTTCACATAGTGCTTGACCACGATCTCCTGCGCATCCCCGTCCCAGGACGAGTTGATCATCGGATGCCGCGCCACCGCTAGCAGCAGGGCCTTGGCCACCAGCAGCAGCGGCGAGGGCCGCAGGTCCGCGAATTCGGGCAGCGTTCGCAACCGCTGCACCGCATCCATCATGGCGGTGACGTCCACCTGGAGGAATTCGGTCACATGCGGGGCGGTGAAGGCACTCGCGGCAACCGCCGCCGCGGTGTGCTTGCGCACCCCCTTGACCGCGATCCGGTCTTCCCGCACCTCACCGGCCGCCACCACGCCCGGCGCCGCGGCCAGCGCATGCTCGGCTGCCTCCACGTCTTCCCTGGTGATAACCCCGCCCAGCCCGGTCCCGATGATCAGATCCAGGTCGACCCCCAGATCCTTGGCCAGCTTGCGCACCGGCGGCTTGGCCGCAGGCCGTGCCTCCGCCAGCCCGTTCCCCGCCACGCCGGGTGCGGCCCGGCCGAACGCCGCCGGTGGTGACGGAGCGGCAGCCGGGGTGGCGGCAGCCGNNGGTGGCGGCAGCCGGGGTGGCCGCAGCCGGGGTGGCAGCGGGGCTCTTGCGCTGCCGCCGCTTGGTGGTGCCGAGCTTCACCCCGTACCCCACCAGCACCGCCTGCCGCTCCGCCTTCGGTGCCGGGCTCCCATAAATCCCCGGCTCCACCGCCGCCTGCCCGGCCGGTCCTCCCGCCAGCCCTTCTGCCACCAGTTCCTCGGTTGTCGGGGGGTGTGCGGGAACGCCGGCGGCGGGCGTGCCAGGCGCGGGCGTGACGCTGGTGGCCGCGCCAGGTGCAGGCGTGACGCCGGCCGGCGCGCGTGTACCGGCGCGCCTTCTGCTTGTCCCGCCATCCGCGCCGCCGCCACGGCCGGTCGCTGCCGATGTTCCAGCTGGCGTTATGCCTGCCGGAATGTCGGTGATGATCGTCCCGCCGCCCGCGGCCTGGCTGGTGACATCGACCGCGATGATCGGTGTCCCCACATCCACCGTCGCGCCCTCGTCCACCAGCAGCCCGGTCACGATCCCCTCATACGGGCACGGCAGTTCGACCACAGCCTTGGCTGTCTCGATCTCCACGATGATCTGGTTGACCGTGACCCGGTCGCCCGGTTTCACGTGCCAGGCGATGATGTCAGCCTCGGTCAGGCCCTCGCCGACGTCCGGCAGCCGGAACTGCTTCACCTCAGACATCACGGCCTCTCAGTACGCGAACGTGCGGTCGACGGCGTCCAGTACCCGGTCCAGGTCCGGTAGGTAGTGCTCCTCCAGCCGGGACGGCGGGTAAGGGGTGGAGAAACCGCCTACCCGCAGCACCGGTGCCTCCAGCTGGTAGAAGCATTTCTCGGTGATCAGGGCCGCGATCTCGGCGCCCAGCCCGGCCGTGACCGGTGCTTCGTGCACGACTACGCAGCGGCCGGTCCGGCGGACCGACGCGACGATCGTTCCCACGTCGAGCGGGGACAGCGAGCGCAGGTCGATCACTTCCAGCGAGCGGCCGTCCTCGCGGGCCGCGACCGCGGCCTCCAGGCAGGTCCTGACCATGGGGCCGTAGGCCAGCACAGAGACGTCGGTGCCCTCCGCCACCGTGCGGGCTGACTCCAGCGGCAGCGCGCCGGTCAGCCAGCCCGCGGTGTCCACCTCAGCCTTGTCCCAGTACCGGCGCTTGGGCTCGAAGAAGATCACCGGGTCGTCGCAGTGGATCGACTGCTGGATCATGGTGTAGGCATCGGCCGGGCCGGAGCAGGCGACCACGCGCAGCCCGGCCGTGTGCACGAACAGTGCTTCGGGCGACTCGCTGTGGTGCTCCACCGCCCCGATCCCGCCGCCGAAGGGGATCCTGATCACCACCGGCACACTGACCTGGCCGAGCGCCCGCAGCCGCATCTTGGCGAGCTGGTTGACGATCTGGTCGAACGCGGGGAACACGAAGCCGTCGAACTGGATTTCGCATACCGGCCGGAAACCACGTAGTGCGAGGCCGATCGCGGTGCCGACGATGCCCGACTCGGCGAGCGGGGTATCCACCACGCGCGAGTCGCCGAAATCCTTCTGCAGGCCGTCGGTGACACGGAAGACGCCGCCGAGCTTGCCGACGTCCTCGCCCATGATGATTACCTTCGGGTCATCCTCAAGCGCCCTGCGCAGGCCCTCGTTGAGCGCCTTGGACAAAGTCAGCACGGTCACCGCGACGCCTCCTCGCTGACGAAGGAGTCAAGGTAGGCGGTGTACTGGTCGCGCTCGGAGCGCAGCAGCGCGGTCGGCTCGCAGTACACGTTCTCGAAGATCGCCCCCGGCTCCGGATCGGGCATCTCCAGGCAGGCCTGCCGGACATGCCTGCCGACCTGCGCAGCCTCCTCCTCGATTGCTTCGAAAAAGGACGCGCCGGCCGACCCGCCGCGGACCAGGTAGGCCTTCACCCGCTCCAGCGGGTCCTTGAGCTTCCACGCCTCGAGTTCGCTGGCCAGCCGGTACCGGGTCGGGTCGTCGGTCGTGGTGTGTGCGCCCATCCGGTAGGTGAAGGCCTCGATCAAGGTAGGCCCCTGGCCCTCCCGGGCGGCCTGCATCGCCTTCCTGGTCACCGCGAGGCACGCGAGCACGTCGTTGCCATCTACCCGGACACCGGGGAACCCGAACCCCCGCGCCCGCTGGTAGAGGGGGATCCGGCTCTGCCGCTCCAGCGGCTCGGAGATGGCCCACTGGTTGTTCTGGCAGAAGAACACCACGGGGGCGTTGAACACCGAGGCCCAGATGAAGGCCTCGTTCACGTCTCCCTGGCTGGTCGCGCCATCGCCGAAGTAGACGATGACGGCCTCGCCGTTCTCGCCGACCTGGCCGTCGCGCTGTATCCCCATCGCATAGCCAGTGGCGTGCAGCGTCTGGGCGCCGATGACGATCGTGTAGAGGTGGAAGCGGTGCTCTTCGGGATCCCAGCCGCCATGACTGACCCCACGGAACAGCCCGAGGAGCCTGACCGGGTCGAGCCCGCGGCACCACGCCACCCCGTGCTCACGGTAGGTGGGGAAGGCCATGTCGCGGGGGCCGAGCGCCCGGCCCGAGCCGACCTGAGCTGCCTCCTGGCCGAGCAGGGAGGCCCAGATGCCCAGTTCGCCCTGGCGTTGCAGGGCGATCGCCTCGGTGTCGATCCGGCGGACCATGACCAGGTCGCGGTAGAGGGCCTTGATCTCGTCAACGGTCAGTTCGAGGGGGTAAGCAGGGTTCTGGGCTAGTTCGCCCTCCGGTGTGAGGAGCTGGATGAGTTCTGCCCGCGAGCCGGCCTGTCCGTCCAGGCCTTCCGGGTCCGGTGCGGTGACCGCACCGCCGCTTTCGACGGCCACGTGCCACTCCTTGCGCTAGGGGCCGGTCCCGGGATCTCCGCGACCAGCCGGTCATCGTTGCGAGTTCCGCCGCGCCTGCGTTCGTGGGCGACGCGTGCGGGTGTGCCCCGCCGGGCTCACCAGAGCCGTCCGGCAGCCCCCGATCGGAGCCGGATTCCGGCAGGCTCTAATGCCATCGTGACAGACCGGGGTGCGGTCGGTGAACCCTCGGCTCGGCGACCGGGCCCATACCCGCTGTACTACATGCTTGTCGCGTACGCTGCGTGCCCGGTGGCGAGGATCGAGGAAAGGCGGGACAGATGGCCCGAATCATCGTTGAGGTCATGCTCAAGCCAGAGATTCACGACCCGCAGGGAGAGGCGATCTCACGTGCTTGCCAGCGGCTCGGATTCACTGATGTTCGCGCCGTTCGGCAGGGGAAGCGGTTCGAGGTGGAGGTGTCGGGAACAGCGGACGAGGCAGCCCTGGCGCGCATGAGCGAACTTGCAGGTGAATTGCTTGCCAACCCGGTGATCGAGGAATTCACGTTGCGTGAGGGCTGATTCGGCGCCGGGTTCACCTGGCTCGGCGACCATAGAGCCAGCCAAGGTTGCGATTATTACGGCCCTGACGGGGAAAGCACTTAAGTGGCCAGCGTGAAACGGTGGAGGCGAGGAACTGAGGAGCGGATGCGTACTCGGGTGAGATGCGCCGAGGAGCCGACCGTAGACGTCAAGTTCTGCCTGGTGTTCCCGCGGGAGGCACTTAGCGTGCCGGTCATGCGCCACGTGCTGGGGGATACGCTGCGGGGGCTGGGCGCTGATGACGACGGCCTGGCCGACTTGCTGCTGGCCGTCACCGAAGCGTGTACCAATGTGGTGCGTCACGGCGGCCCTGGCCGGCGGTACGAGGTGGTGGCCAGCGTCGGCAGGGGCGGCTGCGTGATCGAGGTACTCAACAGCGGCCGGGGATTGGACGCCGCGCCGCTGCGGCTGCGGCTGCGGCAGGCGGTGTGGTCCCCGATGTCCACCGCCCGGATCCGGCGCCGGGTGTCGCGCCCAGCCACCTTCGGCCGATCCCATCGCCAGGCCGCGCGGACGGCCCGGGACGAGACGATCGCCGCGCTCCCAGAATCGGGGCGCGGCTTGGCGATCATGGAGGCCTGCGTGGACGGCGTGAAGCTGACCAGCGGCCCGGAGAGCGGAACCGTGGTGTCGCTGCAGAAGCGGATCGCCTGGCGTAACGACGCGCTGCTGGCACGGCTGCCGGCCGGGCAGCTCAGGGACGCCGGCTAAGCGGTAGTTCCGCCGCGCGGGACCGGCCGGGACGGGTGAGGCCAGGCCGGCGACCGGGTAGCCTGCAGGGGTAACCCGACTGCCCGGCATCGGGCTTTGGCCTGCGAGGACGCCGATGACAGCCCGCGTGGGGATCGTGACCTTCCCCGGGTCGCTCGATGACCGTGACGCAGCCCGCGCTGCCGTGCGGGCTGGGGCGGAGGCGGTGCCGCTCTGGCACGCCGATCGCGGCCTGCGCGGTGTCGATGCCGTCATCCTGCCCGGGGGCTTCTCCTACGGTGACTACCTGCGGTGCGGTGCGATCGCGAGGTTCGCGCCGATCATGGGGGACCTGGTGCCTGCCGCCCGGGCGGGCCTGCCGGTGCTGGGGATCTGCAACGGCTTCCAGATCCTCTGCGAGGCGCACCTGCTGCCCGGTGCGCTGGTCCGCAACAGCGGGCTCCGGTTCATCAACCGGGCTGTGCGGGTGCGGATCGAGAACGCCGGCACGCCCTGGACCAGCGACTATCACCAGGATCAGGAGATCACCGTGGTGCTGAAAAGCGGCGAGGGCGCCTACCAGGCCGATGCCGCCACCCTGGCCAGGCTGGAGGAGCGGGGGCAGGTGGTCGCCCGCTACGCCGACGGCAATCCGAACGGCTCCGCCCGCGACATCGCGGGTGTCCGCAATGACCGGGGGAACGTGGTCGGGATCATGCCCCACCCCGAGCACGCAGTCGATCCACTGACCGGCCCGGGCGCCGACGGGCTGGGGTTCTTCACCTCGGCCGTGCGCGAGGTCGTGGCCGGGTGAGCGCGGACACAGTGGAACGGGCGGCAGCCACCCCGGGCCGGCCGCAGCCATACGCCGAACTCGGCCTGACCGGTGACGAGTACCAGCTGATCAGGCAGATGCTGGGGCGCCGGCCGTCGGACTCCGAACTGGCGATCTACTCGGTCATGTGGAGCGAGCACTGCTCCTACAAGTCGTCCCGGCTGCACCTGCGGCAGTTCGCGGACAAGGCACCCCCGGCCGATGGGCTGCTCGCGGGCATCGGGCAGAACGCCGGCGTGGTGGACATCGGCCAGGGATACGCGGTCACCTTCAAGATCGAGTCACACAACCACCCGTCCTACGTGGAGCCGTTCCAGGGAGCGGCCACCGGCGTAGGCGGGATCGTCCGCGACATCCTGGCCATGGGTGCCCGCCCGGTGGCGGTCATGGACGCGCTGCGGTTCGGTCCCGCTGACGCGCCCGACACCGCCCGCGTGCTGCCAGGCGTGGTCGGCGGCATCTCCTTCTACGGCAACTGCCTGGGCCTGCCCAACATCGGTGGTGAGCTGGCCTTCGATCCCTGCTACGCAGGCAATCCGCTGGTGAACGCCCTGTGTGTGGGGGTGATGCGGCACGAGGACCTGCAACTGGCCGCCGCACGGGGCGTGGGCAACAAGGTCATCCTGTTCGGCTCCCGGACCGGCCCGGACGGTATCGGCGGCGCCTCGGTGCTGGCCAGTGCCACGTTCGGCGGCGGGGAAGCCGCGAAACGGCCGAGTGTCCAGGTCGGCGACCCGTTCATGGAGAAGCTGCTGGTCGAGTGCAGCCTCGAACTGGGCGCGGCCGGGCTGGTGGTCGGCATCCAGGACCTGGGTGCGGCCGGTATTTCCTGCGCGACCTCCGAACTCGCGGCCGGCGGTGGCACCGGCATGCGGGTCAGGCTCGATGCCGTGCCGCTGCGCGACCCTACGCTCGGCCCGGCGGAGATCCTGATGAGCGAGTCCCAGGAACGCATGATGGCCATCGTCGCTCCCGGCGACGTCGAGCAGTGCCTGGCCATCTGCGCCCGCTGGGACGTGCCTGCCACAGTGATCGGTGAGGTGACAGACACCGGCCGGCTGGAGGTCACCTGGCACGGCGAGCAGGTGGTGGACATCGCGCCGGA
>DPMS01000506.1 GCA_003541285.1 Actinomycetota bacterium | reverse complement strand
AACTGCCGGATGCCGGCTTCACCCACGAGGAATCGCGCGGCCCGACCCAGGGCCGCGCCCAAGATCTCTACGTCTTCGCCATGTGCGGCGTGGCCTACATGCACGCCCGCAACCACGACGGAGACCTGGCTCTGTCCTTGCTGCACCAGCTCGCTCCACTGGCCCGCTCCCCTGCCGCCCAGTGCTACGTGGCCGTCTACCGGGCGCACGCCTTCGCCGGTCTGCGCGATCACAGCGACGCGTTCCTCGCTCTGGATGAGGCAGCTGCGCTCTCTTCCCAGGCGCACAATGATGCGCCATCTCCATGGCTCGGGGTCCCGGATGCCATGTTCGTCCAGCGGCAACGCGCCATGATCGCAACAGAACTCGGCTCGTCCGAGGCCCTGGGGCTGCTCAGCACGCTGGCCGAGCAGACACCTGACCTCTTCCAGCGCTACCGCGTCACGCTGCTGAACGACCAGGCTCTGACGTATGCGCGGCTCGGTGACGTCGAGCAGTCCGCCCACCTGCTGGCCGAAGCCGTCCGCCGCAACCGGCAGGTCCGCTCGGCGGAGAAGGCCGCCAGGATTCAGGCCGTTCAGCGGGTGCTCACATGCACGGGCGGCGGCAGCGCCGTCAAGGTCCTGGACGAGAGCCTTGACGCGGCTGAGGGGACGGCGTCTTCACCTGGGCTGCCAGCAGACGGTTGGTGACGCGGGCCAGGAGTTCCTCGTGAGCGGTCCGGGTGACGGTCAGCAGCTCGACGCCAGGATGCCGTTTCAGCGCGTCAGTCACCGGATGGGCTTTGGCATGGACCGTCGCCACAAGCGGGACGTCCTGCGCAAAGAGGTGCTGCACGGCTTGGACGAACGCGCTGGAGTACAGCTCCATCTGGCCCAGTTCGTCGATGACCGCCACGCCGTCTGACCGGATTGCCTGCTCCAGGGCGGGCAGGGTGATGCGCTCGAACGCGGGGACATCGACCCGGTAGCGGCCAACCCGAGGGCCATCGGTGAACGCCACGTGCGCCATGACCGCCGAACCGTCACCAATCGCCTCCACCTGGAACCCGGTCCGCTCACCCCGCTCGCGCAGCTCGCGGGTGGTGAAGCCAGCAACCACGATCCCACTGGACTGAAGCTCCCTGACGATCTGGGACACCAGCGTCGTCTTTCCGGCCCGGGGTGCGCCCGTCAGCAAGATTCGGGGCACCTCACGGCGGCGGTTGCCTGGCGCCGAGGGTGCCTCATGGGTATCGGAGACGTCCGGCCTCCTGCTATGTGGCGAAGTCACTCAGTCGAACTTTCCCCTGCCCAGGAGCGTCACGCCGGTTCGGCTCCAGGTATAGGTGGACTCTGCTGAGCACTCGACTGGATGAGCGGCACGTCACCGGCGTCGACATCCGCCCGGCCGCGGCAGCGGCCGAACGGTCTGGGTTCTCATCCAGCAGCCGGCCTCGCATACCGACCCGGCCCGGCCAAGGTAGGGCATGAGTTCCGCTACCTTCGCCATGACTGCCCATTGCTCACTGCCCAGGTCCGCGTTCCGCCGGATGAGCAGCTCGCCACCCTGTTCGATGGACAGGAACGGATCCAGAGTGAGGTCGGTACTCCCGGTCTCGCCCTTCTTGTGACCCAGGTCGGGCAGATAGTGCCGGGTGTGCCCAGGCCAGGCCGACGGGGTCCGGTACGACGGCGGTTCAGCCAGCGCGCCGATCAGCCGTCGATGGTGCCTGCGGGCAGGTCGGGCCAGCGATTGTGCCATGTCGCCAGCAGTGCGCGCAGAATCCGCCAGGGGGACGGGGCCATTCCACCGCGCCCTCGTTGACGCTGCGGTCCCACGGGTTGGCGTGGTAGCGCCCGAGCGCTGGGTTGTCAGGTGCGGTGGCCGGCAGGCGTTTGGCTGTGGGGATCTTCGGGGGTGATGCTGAGCAGTTCCAGCAAGCCGGCGGGGACGCGGTAGACCTCGCCGATGCGGATGACGCGGCAGGGGAACTGGCCGCAGCGGGCGAGTTCGTAGGCCTTGGTGCGGCCCATGCCCAGCGCGGCCGCGGCGGTCATCAGGTCCGGTCGCGCTGGCGCGCAGCTGGGTGATGGTGACGGGCATCGGGGGCCTCCTGGTGGGTCAGGCGTGGTGGGGCAGGTCCGCGGGGCGGGTGGCAACGATGACTCCGGCCAGGTCGAGGGGGTCGATCTGGACGTACTGGCCGGTCTGGGGGCCTGGACCTGGACGTCCTGGCCGGTCTGGGGGGCCTGGATGACCAGGCCGCCGCCCAGGTACATCACGACGTGGCCAGGATTGGTGCCGTCGGCGCCGGCGGAGAACAGCAGGTCACCGGGCTGGATCCGGGCGAGCGGACCGGCGGGCGTCCTGGCGCCAGCCGAACGTGGTGCGGGCGATGACGATGCCCGCGGCGGCGTAGGCGGCGAAGACACCTGCGGCGAGCCACCTGAACACTGGGCTGCTCCCTGCGTCAGGGTCCGGTCAAGATCACCGGGCCCCGTGCGCACCCGGTGCGCAGCCCATGCAAACGACACCGAGGAGCAGCAGGTAGATGCCAGAACCACCAATGGCGACTTGCGCTCAGCAGCGCAAGCGAACCCTGGGCTCGTTCATCGAGTGAAAGCGATGAACACGCAGGTCCAGCACTCGTGAAGCGTCACCAGAGCCTGGCTGGCCGAGCCTGCTGATTGGTGGTCAATAGTCATCACATGACCAGAAACCACCACTGCGACTGCGATCCGAGCGGCTCACCCAGCGCCGATTTGAGGGCACCTGACGAGCCCGACGTGAGTGCTCGTTCCGGGACGGCGGGTCTGCGGGTCCCTGGTACTCGGCCGGGTCCGGACCTTCGTCTCTTTCCGGGCCTGCCACAGCCTGGTGAAGATGGCAGCGTGAGGGCACTCACAGCCAGTTGCGAGTCCTGGGAGGCCTGGAGTGACCAGGATCAGCGGTGAGATTGTCATCGCCGCACCGGTGGACGAGGCCTTCGACTTCGTCGCCGATCAGCGCAACGAGGTGGCCTGCAACCCGCACATGGTCCGGTCCGCGAAGGTCACCAGCGGGCCAGTCGGGAAAGGCACCCGGTTCCGGGCGGCTGTCACGTCCCTGGGGCGGACCAGCGACATGGCCATCGAGTATGCCGATTACCAGCGCCCATACCGGCTGTCCTCGACCACCAGCATGGCCTGGGCGGAGTTCAGCGGGACCCAAGTCGGCCGGGCCCGGCACGCGGCCGCGGTGGTCGTGGGAGACCCGGTTCACCGGCCCGCTGCGGCTGCTCACGCCGGTGCTGGCCCGCGTTGGCAGCCGGCAGGAATACGCAACCTGGGCAGGCCTCAAGCGGTACCTGGAGGCGCAGCCGATTGCCGCGCCGGCCCGCAGTCTGAAGCCCCGGAGCAGCCCGGCGGCGCGGAGCAGCCCAGCTCCCAGAACCAGCCTGGGCAGGGCTGGGCGGGCGCGGCACTGCTGGCTGCAAGCGTGGCCGGGGTGCCAATTGCCTGGCTGGCCCTGCGCCGCCTCGGCCCCCGGGGTGGCCTGCTGGTGGGGGCCGGCTGCGGGGTGCTGTTCGCCTGGACGCCGCGATGACGCTGACCGGGGCACCCGCCCGGCTCCGGCCGCTGCCCCGGCTGCTGCTGCTCACTGAGGCGGCGGTGTCCGGGGCTGCGGCCGGGGCGTGCGTGCTGGCCTGGGGCTGGCAGTGGCCGGCCGCGATCCGGGCCGCCGGGGCCACAGCGACGGCGGCTTTCGCGCTGCATGCCACCCGGATGGCGATTTACCTCAGCCCGGGCCACGGCAGCCGGGCGCCGGCCGCCCAGTAGAGTGCGGGCCCATGGGACGGCTGGACGGCAAGCGCGCGCTGATCACCGGGGGTACCACCGGTATCGGCTTCGCCATCGCGGAACGATTCCTGCACGAGGGAGCGGCGGTCGCAGTCACCGGCCGCGACCCCGGCCTGGGCAAGCGCGCCGAGGGGGTGCTGCGCGGCGTCGGTGATGCCTGCTTCCAGCGTGCCGACGCGGCCGACCCCGATGCGGTGCTCCAGTCCGTGGCGGCGGCCGTGGACCACCTGGGCGCGCTGGACATCCTGGTCAACAACGCCGGGATCGGCGTGGATGCGCGGCTGCTGGACACAACGCTGGCCGACTTCGACCGGGTGATGAACGTCAACCTGCGCGGCTGCTTGCTGTACGCGCAGGCCGCCTACCCGCACCTGGCCCGGCGCCGCGGCTGCATGATCCACATCGCCTCCGACGCGGGGGTGTGGGGCGAGCAGGCAATCGGCCTGTACTCGGTGTCCAAGGCCGCCGTGCTGATGCTGGGCAAGATGCTCGCGCTGGACGGCGGCCCCGACGGGGTCCGGTCGAACGTGCTGTGCCCCGGCGACACCTGGCCCGGCATGCGGCACATGGCTCCGCCCGGTCAGGACCACCGCCCCGGGAGCGGCGACTGGCCGGTCCCGCCGATCGGCCGGATCGGCGAGGCCAGGGACGTGGCCGCGGCGGCGGTGTTCTACGCCAGCGGCGAGGCGGAGTTCATCACCGGGACCAGCCTGCTGGTCGACGGTGGCATGACCGCCGGCTATCTCCAGCGTGAGCGCAGCGGATAGTTCTTGCCTCCACTAGTTCTTGCCTCCACGTCCCACGGCTCCATCTTCCTCTCACGAGATGGAGCCTCCGGAAACTCCGGGGCGGTTCATACCGCGTCCTGGGCGAAGTGCTTTCGCCGTGGTCAAGGCCTCGACGGGTGTCACTGTGAGGGGGTATGGCTGGTCCGCAAGGGGCATGTCGGCGGGATGTTGCTGGTGGTACTCGAGTCCATTGCATGGGTGTAGGCCGCGTGTGAGAATCGGGTGGTGGGTGGGTACCTGGTTCCGACGTTCTGCCCGTTGTGCGTGTCGCGCTGTGGGGCGCGTGCCGAGGTCACGGACGGGGCTTTCCGGGCGTTGTTCCCGGATCCGTCACATCCGACGGGTCAGGCCATCTGCGTGAAGGGCAAGGCGGCGCCCGAGATCGTCTACCACCCGTCGAGGCTTCTTCACCCGCTGCGGCGAACGAGGCCCAAGGGTGCGCCGGACCCGGGGTGGGAACGAATCACCTGGGACGAGGCGCTGGGCACGGTTGCAGCGCGGCTCAAGACGGCAGCGGCTGCAGGCGGGCCTGAGTCGGTCGGGTTCAGTTCGAGCTCGCCGTCTACATCGGCGATCAGCGATGCTGTCGATTGGGTTCGGCGGCTGATCCGTGCGTTCGGGAGCCCGAACTATTCCAACTACATGGAGCTGTGTGGGTGGGGCCGCTACCTCGCCCCGCTCTACACCTTCGGCGCCTCCGTGCCCGGCGTCTATGTGCCGGACCTGGAGAACGCCGGTTGCATCCTGTTCTGGGGTTACAACCCGTCGGTGGCCCGACTCGCGCACGCGACGAGCACCGTGGCTGCGGTCGCGCGCGGCGCGAAGCTGATCGTGGTCGACCCGCGTAAGGCAGGCCTTGCCGCCAAGGCCGACCACTGGCTGCGGGTGCGGCCCGGCACCGACGCGGCGCTCGCCCTGTCCCTCACGCACGTGATGATCGAGAACGGCTGGTACGACTCCGACTTCGTGCGCGACTGGACCAACGCGGCTGACGAGGTCGACGGCGAGAGGGTCTGGGCGATGCTCGCGGCGCGCTGCGCGGAGTTCCCGCCGGAGGTGGCCGAGGGGATCACGGGCGTGCCGGCTGCAGACATTGTCGCCGCGGCGAAGACTCTCTGGGAGGCCCGGCCGGTTGCGTTCTACACGTGGAGCGGCCTGGAGCAGCACAGCGGCGCGACGCAGACCATCCGCGCGGTCAACGTCCTTTACGCCCTGACTGGCAGCCTGGACGTCCCGGGCGGGAACGTGCTGTTCGAAGCGGTGCCGTCCAACCCGGTCGACGGGAGGGAGTTCCTGTCCGATGCGCGCCCGCCCGCGATGGGCGCCGGCCAGCGCCCGCTGGGCCCGGCCCGGTACGAGTTCGTCACTGGGGAGGACTTGTACACCGCTGCCCTGGACGGACGGATCAAGGCGCTGGTGAGCTTCGGCGGCAACATGGTGATGGCCCACGCGGACAGCGTCCGCGGTCGCGAGGCGCTGCGCGGCCTGGATTTCTTCGTCCAGGCCGACCTGTTCATGACCCCGACGGCCGAACTTGCCGACATCGTGCTGCCGGTGACCACCCCGTTCGAATCCGAGGCACTGAAGATCGGCTTCGAATACAGCCAGGAGGCGCAGTCGCTCGTCCAGCTCCGGCAGCCGCTCGTCGCGCCGCGCGGCGAGGCCCGCTCGGACCTGCAGATCGTGTTCGACCTCGCGACGCGGCTGGGCCTCGGCGCAGCCTTCTGGGAAGGCGACATCGAAGCGGCGTTCCGCCATCAGCTTGCGCCGAGCGGGATCACCCTGGAGGAGCTGCGAGCCCATCCGGAGGGAGTGCGGGTGCCGCTGGTCACGCGGTACCGCAAGTACGCCGACACCGGATTCGCGACTCCGTCGCGCAAGGTGGAGCTGTACTCGGCCACCCTGGCCGCGCACGGCTATTCACCGCTGCCGGCCTTTGAGGAACCGCGCACCAGCCCTCGCTCCCGGAAGGACCTCGCCGATCGGTACCCGCTGGTGCTCAGTTGTGCGAAATCGCTGTTCTTCTGCGAGACCCAGCACCGCCAGGTCGCCGCCCTGCGCAAGAGCGCGCCTGACCCGCAGGTCGAGATGCACCCGTCCACGGCAGCGGCCCGCGGTATCACCGCGGGCGACTGGGTCTCCCTGGACACCCCGCACGGCCGCGTCCGGGCCCGTGCGAAGCTCAACCACAGCCTCGACCCGCAGGTCGTGTTCGGCCAGCACGGCTGGTGGGAGGCCTGCGACGAACTGAGACTGCCCGGCTACCCGCCATACGGGCCAGACAGTGCCAACCTCAACCTTGTGCTGCGTCAGACACCGAGCGATCCGATCAGTGGCAGTTCACCCCTGCGGGCGTCCGTCTGCGACGTCTCCCCACTTGGCGCAGCAGCCCTGCAATAGGCGCGAAGCCGACCAATGCGAGCCAGGGGCGTCCGGCTTGCAGCGGGACGTCACCCGCGTCAATCCGCCGCGAAGGAGGCGTGACGGTGCACCAGCGTTCGGGCCGTGACGCGCAAGGCCAAACGCACTCTCATCCATGTTACGCACGTGATCAGTGCGAGTTGGGCGGTGTGGCGCAGAAGGTCACTGTCGCGCTGGAAGACGATCTCGATGGCGGCCCAGCCGATGAGACGCTGCGGTTCCCGATCGGCGGCACCGAGTATGAGATCGACCTGAGTACCAAGAACGCTACGGCGTTCCGCCGCCAGCTCGCGCCGCTCAGCGCCCATGCCCGCAAGGCCCGGCGGGAGCATCCCCGCCCGACCCGCACCGCGGCGGGCCGGCGGCGTGCCGGCGGTANNGGGCGCACCCCCGCCAGCGTCGTCTCCCAGTACGAAGCGGCCGCGACGAACTCCTGACCGCAAGCCAGCATCCGTCAGGAACCCGGCCAGCCCTGGGTGGTAGCGCGACGACTGCCGGACTGGGGGCGGCTGCTGGCGCGGTTTCCGGCGCATTCGCGCCGGGCCCCGCCGCATTCGTCTTGGCCCGAGGGCGGGCGAGGGACCAGGTCACCAGATCGTCGGTGCTCCCCCGGGTGTCGGGGGGCCCGGCGCGGCTGCTTGATCCTGATCGTGGCGTGGTGGAGTTTTCCGGGCGGCTGGAGGAGCTGGCCGGTTTGCTGGTGTGGGCTGAGGACGCCGCGGCCGGGCGGTTGCGTCTGACAGCGGGGGCGGGGTAGGCAAGACGCGGCTGGCGCTGCACTTCGCCGCCCGGCTGCGAGAGTTCGGGTGGCGGTGTGAATGGGTCGGCGACCGGCAGGAGGCGCACATCCTGGCTGATGTCCGGCCGGTCACTTCAGGCCGCGTGCAGCTGGCCGTGGATTATGCCGATACACGCATCAGGTTGCTCGACCCGCTGCGGGCTGTGGCACTCGACGACGGGGCAGCCGTGCGTGTCCTGTTTCTGGCACGCAGTGCGGGTCAATGGTGGGAACAGCTGGGCGCCGGTGAGGGCGCGATCCGGGATCTGGTTGACCAGGCTGGGGAGGAGGGCTTGCCGCTGGGGGAGGTCCCCGATGCGCAACGTCGCCTTCCCAGCGGCCGGCGTGCAGTCGCCGGGAGGCCTGGTGGACTTAGCATGATGCCGATACCAGCCGATCGACTGGCGCCGCCAGCTGGATCTGCGCCCTGACAGCGGGCAAATGTCCGATGCGCCGTGTTTCGCGGGTACACCAGTGTCAGGCATCGTCACCCCCGGGGGGCCAACGAGTGACCAGACCGGGCAGCCGTGTCACGGCTTCCGCGCCCAGCGAAGCGGCGCCGGACAT
>DPMS01000771.1 GCA_003541285.1 Actinomycetota bacterium | reverse complement strand
CGGAGAGCAGGCCGGCCACGATGCCGGGGACGATCCCCATCCGGTCGGCCATGGCGAAGGCGATGAAGCCAGCCAGGATCGGCACCAGCATCGAGAACGAGGTCACCCCGATCTCGAACATCAGCCCTGCGTAACCGGCCTGGTGCACCAGTTGCGAGAGGTCGGTGACGCCGGGGTAGTGGACCCCGCCGAAGACGCCACCCTTGACTTTCATGGCGACTTCGGCCCCGCCGAAGAGGAAGGACAGGGCGATGAGGATGCCGCCGGCCGCGACGAACGGGATCATGTAGGACACGCCGGTCATCAGCCACTGGCGGAGCCGGGTGCCGAGGTGTGCGCCCTCCTCGACCTTGGTGGCCAGGGCGGGCGCCCCGGCCGGAGCGTAGGCAGCGGGGGCTTGGCCGGCCGGAACCGCGCCAGCGGAAGCGGTGCCGCCGGTGGCGGGCGCGGTCACCGGGCCGGCGGCAGCGGCCTGCTGCGCCTGCGCGATCAGCCCGGCGGCGTCGCTGATGGCGCGCTTGACCGTCGCGGTCACCAGCGGCTTGCCGGCGAACCGCTCGCGGCCGCGGACTTCCACGTCAGCGGCGAAGATCACCGCGTCGGCGGCGGCGATGACCTCAGGTGGCAGCGCGTCGGCGCCCGCCGCTCCCTGGGTCTCCACCTGCATGTCGTGGCCGTCTGCGCGGGCGGCTTCCTCCAGCGCCTCCGCGGCCATGTACGTGTGCGCGATTCCGGTTGGGCACGACGTGACACCGACGAGTTTCATCTGCCCAGCACCTCCTTGTTGACAAGATCGACGATGTCCTGGGGGTCGTTGGCGGACGCCAGTGCCTCCCGGAAGGAGGCGTGAACGAGACGGCGGGCGAGCTTGGCGAGAATGCTCATGTGCTCGGCGCCACCGCCTTCGGGGGCGGCGATGAGAAAGATCAGCCGGGCCGGGCCGTCGGGGGCGCCGAAGTCCACCCCGGCGCTGCTGCGGCCAAAGCCAAGGGTCGGCTCGGTGACATGGGCGGACCTGGCATGCGGAATACCGATCCCGCCCTCGATGCCGGTCGGCATCTGCTGCTCGCGGGCGCGCACGTCGGCCAGGAAGCCGGCCAGGTCGGTCACCCGGCCCTGGGCCAGCAGGAGTTCGGCCAGGGTCTGCGTGGCCTGGTGGCGATCGGTGGCGGAGAGGTCGAGGTCGACGAGTTCGGTCGTGATGAGATCTGCCATCAGTGGCGTCCTTCCAGCAATCGGTTCAGGTCGGGGTCGGTCCGGACGCGGACGGCGCCGGTATCGATGCCGGCGGGCTCCGGCGCCCGGCTGCCTGGCATGCGGGTTGCGGCGGCGCCCCAGGCGACGGCGCTGACGAGGGCGGCGGGACCGGCCGCCCCGGCGAACAGGAAGCCGGCCAGGGCGGCATCGCCCGCGCCGACGGTGCTGCGTGGCTCGGTGACCGGCGCCTCACCGTGCATGACGGCATCGGCATCGACGAGCAGGGCGCCATCGCGGCCGAGACTGGCCAGGACCATCCCCGCGCCGCGCCGCAGCAGTTCCCGGGCAGCAGCTACCGCGTCGCCGAGGGTGTGCAGTGGCCTGCCGGTGGCTTCGGCCAGTTCGTCCCGGTTGGGCTTGACCAGGGCGGGACCGGCGGCGACGGCGGCGCTGAGCGCGGCGCCGCTGGTGTCGACCGCCACCCGCACCTCGCGGCCAGCCAGCCGGTGAACCAGATCGGCGTAGTAAGAGCAGGGCAGACCCGGTGGCAGGCTCCCGCAGGCGACCACCCAGCGGGCCCCGGCGGCGGCGGCGACCACCGCCTCAGTGATGTCCGCGCCCTCGGCGGGGCTGAGATCCGGCCCGGGTTCGTTCAGCTTGGTGGTGGTGCCGTCCGGTTCGACGACGGTCACGTTGGCGCGAGTGGAGCCGGCCAGCGGGACCTCCACTACCTCGACCCCCTCGGCGGCGAGCAGCGCCGCGAGTTGCAGGCCCTCCGCGCCCCCGGTGGGAAGGACCGCGACGGCCTTGGCGCCGTTGGCGGCGAGCGCGCGGGCAACGTTGACGCCCTTGCCGCCCGGCTCAGCCCATGCAGCGCTGGCCCGCAGCACGGCTCCGCGCACGAGTTCGCGGACCTCGATCGTGCGGTCCACGCTGGGGTTGGGGGTGACGGTAACGATCACGACCGCACCACCCGTGGGCCTGCCGCCTCGATTTCCTCCGCGACCCGCGGATCGAGCCCGTCGTCGGTGATGAGCAGGTCAACGTCGGCCAGCGAGGCGAACCGGGCGAAACAGTCGTTGCCCACCTTGCTGTGGTCGGCCAGCACGACCGTGCGGCGGGCGGCGGCGACCATGGCCGCCTTGACGGCGGCTTCCGCCTGATCCGGCGTGGTCAGGCCACGCTCAGCCGAGAGCCCGTTGGTGCCGAGGAAGGCCACGTCCACGAAGACATCGGCCAGGCTCTGCAGCGCCCAGGTGTCCACGGCGGCAAGGGTGCGGCCCCGTACCCGGCCCCCCACCACCAGCAGGCGGATGTTCGCCCGCGCCGCGAGGATCGCGGCCACTGGGAGGGCGTTGGTCACCACCGTCAGTTCCCGGTCGATCGGCATCAGTTCGGCCAGCCGGACCGTGGTGCTGCCGGCGTCGAGCAGGATGGCGCCCTCCGCGGGCAGTTCGGCCAGGGCGGTCTTGGCTATCCGCTCCTTCTCGGCGCGGTGGGCTGCCTCGCGGACCGCCAGGCCCGGCTCGGACGTCAGCCGCTCGACCGGGATCGCGCCCCCGTGCACGCGGCGGAGCACGCCGCGCCGTTCCAGGGCGGTCAGGTCGCGGCGGATGGTTTCGGTGGTGACGTCGAGCTGCTCGGCGAGTTCGGTCACGTCGACCCGGCCCGCGACCCGGGCCCGGTCGGTGATGAACGTCAGTCGCTCCTCGGCGTACATGTTGTACCTCTCCCGGTATGACCTTTGTTTCTCTTTATATATGTCTGTTTGCGTGGGAAATCAACAGGTACGAAGGAAGAAGTTCACGGAAAACCGCCCGCGCTGTGCTCTCAGTGAGCAATGTGGCGGAAGGTACGTGGGTGGCGGGCGATTGCCCAGTCAGTCAGCCGGCCAGTTCGGAGTAGAGGACGGCGGTCTGCGCGGCAATCGCCGGCCAGCCGAACTGTGCGATCGCGCGCTCCCGGCCGAGCCGGCCCATGGCCGCGGCCCGGCCCGGGTCCCCCAGCAGCGAGTTGAGCGCGCCGGCCAGCGCGCGCGGGTCGTCCGGGGGCACCAGCAGCCCGGTCTCGCCGTTGCTGACCACCTCGGGAATCCCGCCGACGTGGGAGGCGACGACGGCGGTTCCGCAGGCCATCGCCTCCAGC
>DPMS01000708.1 GCA_003541285.1 Actinomycetota bacterium | reverse complement strand
GGCCGAGGGCCTGCTGGATCGCGACCAGGTCCATGCCGCGCTCGTAGTTGTGGGTGGCACACGCCCTGCGCAGCGAATGCGGGGTGAACCAGTCCGCGGCGGGCCGGTCCTCGAGCTTCATCAGATGCCGCAGCCGGTTGCGGACCGGTCCCGGTGGCCAGCTGCCCCCCGGCCTCATCACAAAACAGCGCGGTGGAGTCAGGAAAACGGCCATGGACGTCGTCGAGGAACCAGTGCAGCTGCAGGTCCAGGCCGTCCAGCATCGGCACCCAGCGGGGGCGTGGCCCGGACGTGCGGGCGGCCTTGCCGAAGCGGACATGGAGTTTCCCGAACGGGCCGCAGCCAGATCCCGGACGCGGCCCCGATCTCGATGGCCCTGCGGACTTCCAGGAACCGGTGGAAGCCCTTGAACACCTGCAGATAGTTCCTGCGGGTGGACGTCGCCCGGCCAGCGGCCGCCAGGTCGCCGACGACCCGGCCGGGCGTCCTCGGCGGTGACCTCCCATGCCGGGCGCCCGAGCGCGGCCAGCATGCGCTCCAGCACGCCGATGCCGTTTGCCGATCGGGCTGGTGGCGAATCCCCGCGCGGTCCACGAGGCGACGAACGCCTCCACGCACCCGGACTGGAACATCAGCGGATCGACCGGCAGCCCAGCCGGGACGAACTGCCCCTCGATGAGACGAAGCCGGGCTTCTGCCACGTGCACACCTTCTTCGCACCAGCGATCTCAAGGCGGCACCTGGAAGTTCAATGCCTCACCATGAATACCACGAAGCGCACCAGGAGCGCATAACCTCAGGCAGCAGCAGGTACCGGCCAAAACGAACCTGTGGGAGTCCCACAACCCTCGCCCGCGGTGGGGTTATCCAGCGGGGTCTTGGCCAGCCAGATACCCAGCACGTGCTTTTCCCCATCGCCGTCGATCCCCACCGCCAGGTAGGCCGACTTGCTCTGCACGACGTGGTTGTCGCGGACCTTGAGCATGATGGCGTCCAGGAACACCACCGGTTCTCCGGGCGTCCTCAGCCTGTCGCATGACGTTGCCTGAACACAGCTCCCGCAGCGGAGGAGCCTCACGGGCTATCGGGTTGCGGCGTGCGGATGCCATAGCAGGTGGGCCGCGTACCCGCGCCATGGCCGCCATTGCCGTGCGTGCCTGGCCAGGTCGGCGGCGTTGCCGGGGAGCCCGTGGCGGCGGGCGGCGGCGAGCAGCCGGGGGTCGCTGGCGGGGAAGGCGTCTGGGTCGGCGAGGGCGCGCAACTCGAGTTGTTCTGCCAGGGCTGGGCCGATATCGGGCATGGTAAGAAGGGCGCGACGGGCGGCAGCCCGGTCGGCGCCGTCGTGAAGGACCAGTTCTCCGCTTGCCAGCCGATTAGCCAGCTCGCGAACAGTGCGGCCACGAGAACAGGACAAGCGCAGCGCGGCCGGGTCAGCTGCGGCAACCGTCGCGGGATCTGGGAAGGCGTGGGTCAGCGCGCCGTCGGGGGCGGGTAGCGGCTCGCCGAGCGCAGCCGCGCGTGCCGCCGCCCGTGGCCCCAGCACTGCGCGCAGCGCGGTTTCGGCCGCATCGACCGTGCCGGGCAGCCGCAATCCCGGCACCGCCTTCGCCAACGGCGCCAGCGCCGGATCGGCGGCAAGCACGGGAAGGTAGGTTTGCGGGTCAGCGTCCAGGTCGAGCAGGCGCCGGCAGCGGGCAACTGCGGCGCCCAGGTCTGCGAGCGTGGCCAGCCGGAAGGTTGCGTGAACATGGTCGGGTGCCGGCCGCAGCGTCACGGTGCCGGGACCGCCGGGCAGCCGGAGCACCCGCCGGTACCCGTCGCCCGTGCATTCCTCTACGCCCGGTATCGCCTGGGTGGCCAGCCAGCGCAGGACGCCGTGCGGGTCGTGGGGTGCCCGGGCCGCCAAGCGCAACGCGAGGCCGCCGGCTGGCTGCGGCACGCCCCGCCGGTGCGCCGCCCGCAGCTGCGATGGGGTCGCGGCGAAGACCCGGCGCAGTGTCTCGTTGAACTGCCGGATGCTGGCAAAGCCGGCCGCGAAGGCGATCTCGCTGAACGGCATCGTGGTCGTCTCCGCCAGGAGCCGGGCCTGGTATGCCCGCTGGGAACGTGCCAGCGCGAGCGGCGGGGCGCCGACGCCCTCCACCAGCAGGCGGTGCAGGTGCCGGATGCTGACCGCGAGTCGGCGGGCGAGACCGGGTACTCCTTCCCGGTCCACCACCCCGTCTGCGATCAGCCGCATGGCCCGGCCGACCAGGTCGGCGCGGGTGTTCCATTCCGGCGAGCCGGGTACCGCATCAGGGCGGCAGCGCTTGCAGGCGCGCAGCCCCGCGAGCTGGGCTGCCGCGGCAGTGCGGTAGAACGTGACGTTGGTCGGCTTGGGGCATACCGGTGACGGACAGCTTGGCCGGCAGTAGATCCCGGTGCTGTGTACCCCGACGATGAACCGGCCGTCGAAGCGCGGATCCCGGCTGCGGGTGGCCTGGTAGCAGCGGTTGAAGTCGAGATCCATGGCCGGGTCACGCCTGGCCTGCGGCCCGTGCCGCATCAGGCTGGGCCGCCCGGGTCCCGGCGGCGGTCAGATCGCGGGCGAAGGCGAGCGCCGGCACCGCCATAAGCGCGCAGACCGCCAGCACCGTAGCCGTGACACCATGCCTCAGGGTCAGCGCGGCCAGGCCCGCGCCCAGCGGCGGCGTGGCCTGCATCAGCGTACGCAACAGTCCGAAGAGCCGGCCATGGGTTGCGGCCGGGGCGCTTGCCATCCGCAACGTCTGCGCCCAGGCGGTCATCGCCGCCCCGCAGCAACCGAGTCCGGCCAATCCAGCCAGTGCCGCCCACGGGGACGGCAGCAGCAGCGCGAGCACAGCCACCGCAGCCACCAGCGAGGCGACCACGATGGACCAGGTCAGCGACGTCCGCCACGGGCGGCGCAGCAGGGCCAGCGCG
>DPMS01000138.1 GCA_003541285.1 Actinomycetota bacterium | reverse complement strand
CGCGAGCTGGCCAAGGCCCGCAAGGCTGCGTTCGCCGAGCCGCCCGTGCGATGCAACCAGGTGTGGCAGCTGGGTGACCGATTACTTCTCCAGGTACGAGCACGGCTGGCACATCTCCCGGCCTGCGCCGGAGCCGACGCTGTCCGCCGAAGCTTTCGTTGGGCATGCTGGCGTCACTGACGGTGAGCAGGGTCGGGGTGCGGCAGGCCCCGCCGGCATCAGCCGGCGGGGCCTGGTGGTGGCCGGGTTGTCGCGGGGGTGCCCGCGCTGACGCGGGCGCTAGCCGGTGAGCTGGCGGGTGATGGCGTCGATCTGGTAGAGGAGATGGCCGGGCGAGCTGACCGGCGTGACGGTGCCGGCGAGGTAGTCGCTGAGTTCGGCGCGGGTTTCCTGGCTGGCGTCCTGGAGCCAGTCTTCGATGAGGCCGAGGATGAACAGCAGGTGGCTGGCCCCGGTGGCGGGCAGGGTGATGTGCGGCTCGCCGGCGGCGGGAGGCGGCTTGCCGTTTACCTCGGCGGGGGTGGTGATGCACGCGGTGTACTCGGCGAGGTCGGCGAGGGTTACCGGCTCGTCGCAGTTCGGGCACAGGCCGCCGGTGCCGGTTTTGCGGCAGAACAGGTGGCAGTCGGGGCAGCGGCGTTCGCCGGCGTAGCTGGTCTCGCATTCGGGGCACTGGTAGATGACGGCGAGCGGGGGGATGGCTGGCTGGCTGGTCACTGGTCGCTCACCTCGGCGGCGGCGGCGCGGGCGGCGGCCTCGTCGGCGATGGTCTTGTGGCCGGCGTAGGTGGCGAGCAGGGCGGCGACGGCCAGGCGGCTGACGGCGCGGGGGTAGCCGCGGGCGGTGTGGTGGATGAGCGCGGCGGCGTCGTCGCTGAACAGGACGTCGGGCCGGCCGGCGAGGCGGGTGTGGTGGCGCAGGTACCCGGCTGTTTCCTCGATGGTCATGGGCGCCATGGCGTAGCGGACGGTGATCCGCTGGTCGAGGGCGGCCAGCACGCCGAGCTTCATGTTCTGCCGCAGCTGGGGCTGGCCGGTGAGCACGGCGGCCAGCGGCGACGCGGAGTCGAGCTCGCTGTTGGTCAGCATCCGGATCGCCTCGAGCTGGTCGTGGGCCAGCAGGTGCGCCTCGTCGACCAGCAGGACGGGCAGCCGGCCGCGCTCGGCGGTCTCGGCGGCCAGCGCCGCGGCGGCCTGCGGGATGAGGGTGGCGTGGTGGAACCGGGGGACCCCGCCCAGGGCGGTGACGACGGCGTGGTGGATGCCGCGCGCGCCGACCTGCGGGTTGGGCAGGTAGATGACCTGGTAGCGGGAGGCGTCCAGGTGCGCGATCGCGGCGCGGGCGGCGACGGTCTTCCCGGCGCCAGTCTCGCCGGTGACGGCGGCCAGGCCGCGGGTGGCGATCGCGTATCCGATCCGGGCGGTGGCCTCGTTGTGGCTGGCGGAGGCGAACAGCTGGGAGACTGCCAGGGACCGGTCGAACGGGATCTTCTCGAACCCGAAGTAGCCGCGGACCTGCTCGGTGATCATGATGGTTGTCCTTCCGTGGTGGCTGGGGTGGCGGCGCTGGCGCCGGCCAGGTCGTGGTAGCGGATGGAGTAGGCGGTGCCGTCAGCGGCCGTGCGCTGCTGCTCGAGCAGGTCGAGGTAGCTGATGCCGGTCGCCTCGGCGGGCGGCTGGCCGGGCCGGGGCGGGGTCTTGACCTTGGGGTGGGCGTGCCGCCGGATGACATGCGGCCGGGCGGTGCCGTAGCCGGCGCCGCGGTGCGACACCTGGATCGGGACCTTCGCGCCGGCCAGGTCGAACGGGGAGTAGGTCAGGGTGACCGTCTGCCCGGCCAGCTGGGCGTCGACCTCATAAACGTTGCCGTGGAAGCGGATGGTGGCGGTGGCGGCGTGCACCGACCTGGTCGCCTCCCACAAGAACGCGGCGTCCAGTTCCTCGCCGCCGCAGCGGCGGGGCTGGCAGGGCGCCCACCGGGCCAGCGGCGTCATCCCGGTCTCCGAATGGGCGCGCTGGTGGTATTCCTGCTCGGTCCAGGTGTGGAACCGGCCGTTCAGCTCGTCCAGGCCGGCCAGCACCAGCCGGCCGGGGGCGGGCTGGCCGTCGGGGCTGATCTCGACCAGGAACTGGGCCCGCACAGTCTCGAACCAGCGCTCGATTTTCCCCCTCCCCTGCGGCCGGTAGGGCGGGCTGTGGACCAGGGCGATGCCGAGCTTCGCGCAGTAACGGGGCAGGGCCTCATCGGAGAAGCAGGCCCCGTTATCGACGTACAGCCGGGCCGGGACGCCGCGGATCGCGATCGCCCGCTTCAGCGCCTCGGCCAGGTGCAGGCTGTCCTCGCTGAACCCCCACCGGAACCCGGTGACCAGCCGCGAGTGGTCATCGATAAACGCGAAGAGATAGGTTTTCTGGCCGGCGACCGGCGGGCCGTGCAGCACGTCGCCGGTCCACAGCAGGTTCGGGGCCTCGGCCTCGAACCGGCCGTGCACCACCCCGCCGGCCGGGGTGGCGATCTCCTGGCGGGCGAAGTGCCGCTGCAGGGTCCGCTCCGACGGCGACCAGCCGCCGTGCGCGGCGATGATCCGGGCCACCTGCGCCGCGGTCCGGGCCGGGTTCTCTTTCTTCAGCGCCGCCGCCAGCTCCAGCACGGCGGCCTCGGTCCGCGGGGTCACGTGCCGCGGCGACGGGCACAGTGCCTCAAACCCGCCCGCCCGGTATGCGCGGATCCACCTGTCCAGCGACTTGCGGGATACCTGCACCGGCCGGCCGGCCGGGCCCGCGTGCACCGTCACGGCGATCTGGCGTACCAGCGCGCCGCGCTGCCGCCCGGTCAGTCCCGGCTCGATGGCCGGGGCGATCAGCCGGTACCGGAACAACGCGACGTCCTGGGCCCTTGCCCTGGCCGCCGCTTCCTGATCCTCGGCAAAGCTCACCTGCACCTCCCGCAGACCTGACCGATCCGTGGCGGATCGGTCCCAGCCAGCCAGGGTGGCGCCCGGCCTGCGGTTACGTCACCGGTGCACTCGCGTTGATCACCGGCGGCGGCCAGGCCGGGGCCAGCAGCCCAGCACGGGACAGCCGCGCGGCCAGCTGCCACGGCGACAACCCGGCCACCAGCGGCCACCGGGCCGGCATCTGCGCGTGCAGCCCGGCCAGCACGCCCAGCGCCCCCGCCGGGCCGGCCTGGCCAGCGGGCAGCCACGGATCATCGACCAGGGCATCCAGCAACCCCAGCAGCCAGGAGCGCACCAGGTCCGCGCGGCGGGTGAACCGGCGCAGCCAGCCCCGCACCGTCTCGAACGGCACCCCGATCTCCGCGGCAACCCGCGTCCACGCCATCCCGCCCGCGGCCAGCAGCAGCGCGGCCCCGATCACCTCCACCCGGTACTGGCGGCGCCGCAGCATCACATCGGGCAGCAGCACCCGCGTCACCCCGCACGACCCGCAGATCGCCCGCCGCGGCCGCACCAGCTCCGCCGCCCCGCCCAGCCCGACGACCGGGCGCTCCACCCCGTACCACCAGGGAGAAAACGTCCCGCCGCACCCGCCAGCCAGGCACTTCAGCACGCCAGACCTCAGCTGGGCTTCCACCACCTGCATCACATGGCTTACCGTGGGCACCGGTGCCTCCAAGCACCACGCACGGCCCTCCCGGCCAGGAGCAAACCAGACGGGAGGGCCGTTTCCGTTACCTCGACATGCCCACCCTGTCGCCGGGCACAATCACCCCGCAAGCCCCAGCCGTCATCCCCGCCGCCAATGACGCCATCAACCCCCTACAGGCTCACCGAACGTGACGCGTAACAGTCGTGCCCTTAGCTGGTACGTGTGGAACAACACCGGGGATCGAGCGACGCTCAAGAACCGCAGCGGCACTGTGATCGACCGGAGCCGGGTGCACCACTGCCACTGTCACGCAATCCCCTGCCAGCCATTCCGCCGGAACCGCTACAGCTTCATCGCCTTCTGCGACGTCCAGCGCCACTGCGATTGCGCTCGCTGCGCCGCCTTCGCGGTAGGGAGGCCGTCCTCCCCGGCGCGTCACGCCCGGCGCTGGGAGATTAAGCCTCGCCGACATCTGCCCGGTCGTCAGCGCGGCGCTGGAGGCACGCCTGTGGCCGCAGCTTCTTGCCTCCTGTTACCCCACCACCAGCAGCGGCAACTGCCACGAGCCTGGCGAGTTCTGCTCTGCGGCAGACCACGGCATGACCGGGGCAGCCGGGAACGGCGAGCGAATCGTCTGCGAGGACAACAACGGCTGGCGCTGGGAACCGGCCTGACCGCATAGCGCAACTCGTGGGAGCGCGTGACAGTGCCCGGCAGACACGCAGGTCAGCCCCACGGTTTCGAGGGAAGGTCGAGTGGGCCAATCGCGGCTCGGGCGGCGGTTCAGGGCTCTGGGGCAGCTCTTCGGCCGTACGGGAGAACGGTCACGGCGCCCGGCGCGATGAGTTCTGGCTGGCACGTCAGTCATACACTGTCGAGGGCCTGGAGGAGGGCGCATGACGCAGCGCACAGGCAGCGGGCCGACGGCGGACACGAGCTTCGGGCGCGTCTGGCAGGTGCCAGACGCGCAGGTGGCGTCCGGCCGGATCCCCGGCTACGTGGCCGCGGTCCGCGTCGGGGGGCAGGTGGAGGTCCGGGCCGACGGCAGGACGGCCGTCGAGACGGAGAGCGCGCCAATGGGCGAGGACACGCTGTTCCGCATCGCCTCGGTTACCAAGCCGATGGGGGGCGCCCTGACGCTCAGCCTCGTGCAGGACGGTGTGCTTGCCCTCGACGACCTGATCGCGCGCTGGTTGCCGGAGGCGGCGAGCCCGCGGGTCCTGGTGGCCCCCGACGCACCACTGGACCGCACCACCGAGGTGCAGCGGCCGATCACCATCCGGCACCTGCTGACCCTGACCTGCGGCTGGGGTGCGGTGCTGGAGGGGACCCCGCTGCAGGCGGCCATGATGGAACGGGGCGTCTACCCCGGCCCGCTGACGCCTCAGATGTCGGGGGACGAGTTCGTGGCGAGGGTCGCTGGCCTGCCGCTCGCGTTCCAGCCGGGGGAGGGATGGCTGTATGACACCGGCATCGACGTCCTCGGCGTGCTGCTGGCCCGCGCTACCGGGAAGCCGCTGTCCGACCTGCTCGCCGAGCGCATCACCGGGCCGCTGGGCATGGCGTCCACGAGCTTTGGGACGCCGGACGCCGGACGCCTGGCCACGGCCTACCAGCCGGGGCCCGGCGGACTGGAGGTGCTGGACCCGCCGGACGGCGTCTTCGCCGACCCGCCCGGCTTCGAGGAGCTGAGTTCTGGCCTGGTGTCCACCGCGCCCGACGTTCTGCGCTTCTTTTGTGCCATGGCGGACGGCGGCGGACCGGTGCTGACCGCCGACTCGGTCGCGCTCATGACGGCCGACGCGCTCACCGACGCACAGCGCCGACAGGCGCTCCCCATCGTCGGTCCCGGCGGGTCGTGGGGCCTGGCCACGGGGGTGGACGTCGAGGCCGCCGAGCCGTGGATGGCGCCGGGTCGCTGGGGCTGGGACGGCGGGACGGGGACGACCGCGCACGTCGACCCGACGCGCGGCACTGTCGGCGTCCTGTTGACGCAGCGGGCGATGACCGGCCCGCTGGACGGTTCCGGCGACTTCTGGGCGGCGGTGGCCGCAGCGGCATGATCCGCGCGCAGGTGCAGCCTGCCGCGACGCATCCCACGGTCAGATCATGAACTGGCAGGCCGTCGTCGCCCGCTGCGCCTCCCGATCGCCGTGCTGGGGGCTCCGCGTCCTCGTCGTCGGCGCCTGCACCGGGCCGAGCCCCCCGACCGGCTTCGCCGTAGCCGTTGACAGGTGGACTGGCCAGGCGTAACAAGCGGGAGTGGGCGGTCAGGAACGCGTGATCACCCGCGCCGATGATCCGGGAGGCTGGGCATGGAAGACGGACAGACCGAGATCCACGGAACCTGCGCGCCCGGCTTCGAGCCGGTCCGGAGAGCTTTCGCCGCTAACTTCGCCGAGCGTGGCGAGATCGGTGCCAGCGTCGCCGTGCTCGCCGCTGGCGAGCCCGTGGTGAGCCTGTGGGCGGGGCTGGGCAGACCCGGCGAGGACCCGCGAGTGGCGGGAGGACACGCTCACCAACGTGTGGTCCACGACGAAGGCGATGACGTCGCTGTGCGCGCACCTGCTGATCGGCGGCGGCGAACTTGACCCGGACGCGCCGGTGGCGCGCTACTGGCCGGAGTTCGCGGGTGGCGGTAAGGGCGACATTCCGGTCCGCTGGATCATGAGCCACAAGTCTGGGCTGACCGGCTGGCGGTGCCGGTCAGCGTGCAGGACTACTACGACTGGGAAAAGATCACAGGGCTGCTCGCCGGGCAGGAGCCGCTGTTCCCGCCGGGAACGGCCAGCGGGTATCAGGCGATCACCTTCGGGTACCTGGCCGGCGAGGTCATCCGGCGCATCACCGGGCAGAGCTGTGGCCAGTTTTTCGCGTCGGAGATCGCCGGGCCGCTCGGCGCCGACTTCCATATCGGGCTGGCAGAGGCCGAGCTTGGCCGCTGCTGCGAGCTGCAGGGAGTGCGGCCGTCCGAGGACGAGCAGGCAGCGCTCGCCCAGGCGTATGCGAACGCGCATCCCGCCGCGCGGGCTGCGCTGCTCAACCCGGCGCTGACCGGGGACGAGGCCAACGCCGGCGACTGGCGGATGGCTGAGATCCCGTCCGCCAACGGGCACGGGACCGCGCTGGGCCTGGCCATGATTTTCGGGACCCTGGCAGACGGCTCGGAGAGGCTGATCTCCGCGGGCACTCTGCAGGCCGCGCGCGCGGGCGAGGGCCGCTACACCGACCTCGTGCTCGGCTTCCCGCTGACAAAGCGGAAGCCGACGCCGCCCTCGCCCGCCTCGCCCGCGCTGAACGCGCCCACCTGC